>JAZNOG010000065.1:0-3035 GCA_045580645.1 Bacilli bacterium | reverse complement strand
AATACCAGAAAAATTATTTACATATGAACTTGTAGAAAATCCAACTGATGATGCAATAAATAAATGTTCAACAAGATTAACTCCGCTATTTGGAGATGAAACATTAGCTTTATCATTATGTAGTGGAGAAGAAGTGGATGGAATGACACTTGCAGCATTAATTTCTGACCCTGTTGATGGAACATCATTTCTAGCATTATTATCAAACACAGGAATAGTTAAATCAACAGGAAAAGAATATTCTGTCACAACCATCGGAGACTCTGCATTTTCTAATAGCCACCTCACAAGTGTAACCATCCCCAATAGTGTCACAACCATCGGAGACTCTGCATTTTCTAATAACAATCTCACAAGTGTAGTAATCCCCAATAGTGTCACAACCATAGGAAACTATGCATTTTCATATAACAACCTCACAAGTGTAACCATCCCCAATAGTGTCACAACCATCGGAGAATATGCATTTCAAGTTAACAACCTCACAAGTGTGACTATTCCAGATAGTGTAACAAGCATTGGAAGGCAAGCATTTGAATATAACAACCTCACAAGTGTAACCATCCCCGATAGTGTTACAACCATTGGATCTAGAGCATTTGACTACTTAGAATTAGATAATGCATCAATATTAAAAGTAGAAGATATAAGAAATTGTTTTACTTATACAACAAGTAATAGTAATGCAACAATAACTGCATATAATTGTGCGGATATAAGAAATCCAGTGATACCATCAACAATAGATGGATATACAGTAACGTCAATAGATAATGGTGCAACAACTACTTCATCAGGAATATTTTATAATAAATATTTAGTTTCTATAGTCTTGCCAGATACATTAAATACCATTGGAAACTATGCATTTTATAATAACAACCTTACAAGTGTAGTCATCCCAAATAGCGTCACAACCATCGAATCAGGTGCATTTTATGATAACAACCTTACAAGTGTAACTATCCCCGATAGTGTCACAACCATCGGAGTATATGCATTTTATGGTAACAACCTCACAAGTGTTGTCCTACCAAATAGCGTCACAAGCATCGGAGACTATGCATTTCAAAATAACAACCTCACAAGTGTTGTCCTACCAGATAGTGTAACAAGCATTGGAGGCTATGCATTTGCAGAAAACAACCTAACAAGTGTAAAAATAAAAGGAAAATCATCACCAAGTGGATTTGATAGATATGGTTCTAATATATGGGGCTGGGCACCTGGTTATAGTGATGCAAATATAACATGGAATTATACTGAATAGGTAGAAATATCTATTCTTTTTCTTTTTTTAATAAAACTAAAGACAAATATTAAAAAATATGTTATAATCTAATAGTCGCTGACTTTTAAATATTAAGAAGGGAGTAATAATGAGTAAAATTAATATATTTAGTCTTGGTGGACTAAATGAAAACGGAAAAAACATGTATGTCATTGATGTAGATGATAATATATTTGTATTTGATGCGGGGTTAAAATATCCTAGTGCTAATATGCTAGGTGTAGATTATATAATTCCTAAATTTGATTATTTAAAGGAAAACAAAGATAAAATTAGAGGAATATTTTTAACACATGGACATGAAGGTAATATGGGTGCTGTTCCTGATATATTAAAAGATTTACCTGATGTTCCTGTATATGCTACGAAATTTACGATGAATATATTAAAAAAATTATTAGAAGGTTCAAAAGTTGAAGCGACTGGTTTAAAGGAAATTAGACCACATTCTAAAATTGAAGTAGCGGGTTTTGCAATATTTCCTGTTTTAGTTACACATTCTATGCCTGAAACAGTAGCGTATGTTTTATATACAGATGATGGTGCAATTGTATATGCAACAGATTTTGTATTTGATTCAACAATGCTAGGGGCTTATAAAACGGATATAGGTAAACTTGCATATGTTGGAAAACAAGGAGTTTTATGTCTTCTTGCAGAATCGGTATATGCTTATAGAAATGGTCATACTTCTCCACATCATAGGATTTCTAAAGTGACTTGGGATATTTTAAATTCAATATCAGGGAGACTTATTATAAGTGTTTTTCCTACACATATTTATCGTTTACAAGAAATGTTTGATCAGATAGCTAGAACAAAAAGAAAAGTTATAGTTATGGGTAAAAAACTAGGGGATACAATTAATTATTCATTGGAGCAAGGATATTTAAATTTTGATAAAGAAAAATTTGGAGATCTTACTAATGTTAATGATGAGGATGCAGTAATTATTACTTGTGATGAAAAAGAAAAAAGCTATGCATCACTTGAAAAAATTATAAATGGATATGATAAGTATATAAAATTAAAAGAAAAAGACACTATATTTATTTCAGAACCAACTTATCCAGGAAATGAAAAGAAAATTGCTAAAATAGTAGATGATTTATCTAGATTAGATGTAGACGTTGTTACGTTATCTTATAAAAATCATTTGCTTCATCATGCTTCAAGTGAAGATTTAATGCAAATGATTAATTTAATGAATCCTAAATATTATTTTCCGATTAAAGGAGAATATCGTTATCAATTTATGAATGCTGGAGTAGCAGAGTTAACTGGTATGCCAAAAGAAAATATTATTTTAAAATTAAATGGAGATGTTGCAACATTTGTTGATGGAAATTTGCAAGAAGACCAAGATCATATTGAAACAGATGAAATTTTAATTGATGGAAATACTTCTGATGATATTGGGGAAGTAGTATTAAAAGATAGAGAGCTTTTAAGTAAAAATGGAATAGTAGTGGTTAGTTCTACTATCGATAAAAAAACTAAAAAAATATTAGCTAGTCCTCAAATACTTACTAGAGGTTTTATCTATGTAAAAGATAATTTAGATATGATAGAAAAAAGTGAGGCAATTTGTAAAGAAGTTATTGAATCTTGTTTGGTTGCTAATAAGAAAACAGATTTTTCTAAAATAAAACAGCAAATAAGAGAAGAACTTGGTAATTATTTCTTTAAGGAAACTGGTTCTATTCCTATGATAATAACTGTTGTATTAGAAATATAAAATAAA
>JAZNOG010000064.1:0-14565 GCA_045580645.1 Bacilli bacterium | reverse complement strand
ATATTAAATTCATAGAAGACCTGATTATTATAGTCTGCTAAATGTTTATTATAATAGACTTTAAAGATTTCTTTTTCCTCCGTTTTAACAAGTGTTCTATTCTTATAGGCTTCCTCATCTTCATACCATAATTTAAGAGTTCTATCCCAATCTATAGGTAAATTAGTTTTGACTTTTTCTCCATCAAAACTAATTCTGGCATCATATTTCCTTAACTCTAGTCTACCCATTCTATGAGGTAATTTTATGTCATTACCTCTTACTAAACTATCAGCCAAGTAGTCATTTATTTTCCTGATAATACTATAGAATTCATGTTCTGTAAGAGGTCTTCCTATATTAAGCCATTTGTTTTTTCTTATCCACTTATAAGCATCATAAACACCTAATGAATTAGTAATCTTATGTATTCTTTTTTCATTCAGTTTCTGTATGGAGGACTTAAAGATAATCCATTCTTTATCTTTCTCTTCTAGACCAACTTTCATAATTACCTCTTAATTGTCACTTCAGATAAACCATCTTTAGCATCATTGATTTCATCAGCAGGTCTATATTCAGCACTTAGCAATTCTTTAACTATAAGCTCTACCATAGGAGGAATAAGAGCTTCTTCAATAGGGAAGGTCCTGTCTAGAATATTACATTCTACTCCATTTTCTCCTTCACATTGTAATTCAGATACTGCCTGAGGGTCTTCAAATAATCCTGTCATCTTTACTTTTTCAAGATATAAATATTGAGGATTAAAAGATTTGAAGTAAAGATAATTATCTGGACCTATAGAAGCATATATAATATTCTTTAAGTATTTATTATATCCTATATATCTCATTCTGTCTCTACTTACAAGAGTAATATCTCCTTGATAATAGTCAATAGGATATATTGCAGTATTACCCATCTTCATTAAGAAAGGAATCTTTTCTTTACTTCTTAAATAAGAACCTCCTTCACATGGTTCTCCTGATATAGCAGGAACCTCAATTAAATCCAAACATACTGTCTGGTAATTACTTTCAGGTATCTGCTTCTTTACATCTGAGTATCTCTGTTTCAATAAGAATGCTCTGTATTTATTAAGAAGAAATATAATATGGTCTTCTGTAAATACAGCATCATCTGAGTGTAGTTTCAACTCATCTAAACATAAGTATACAAGTTCTCTATATGTACTCATAATTTTATTATTAGCTATAACTAAAAATCCTCACAAATATAAGACTTTTCTCTCACATCTGCAAGGATTTTATTATTTTTATGATAATGATATTAGTATAATAGTTATGCTTCTATTCTAAAGTCACATTCTCCTGTAATTCTTAGGATATCCCCTTCTGTAATTCTATATATTACATTAGTCAAATCCTTATGGATAGCACTATCCCAAGTATCATAGCTTGGTAAACTTATTAAGCAATTATCTCCCATTATACAATATAGTGCATTTGTTATACTTCTATAGTCTTCTTCTGTAACAAAGAAGGATAGTTCACCAGTCAAAAGTTCTTCTATAAGAGATAAAGCAAGTAGTTTATTGACATCAGTATAACTTTTATATCCTAACTTTGAAAGAGCATTGAAGTATCTTGCAAATGCTTCAGAAGATATAGCAGTAATATTATCCATGACAGTTACAAGTTTTAATAGTAGAAATATTAGGTTTGCTATTAGATAAATATTTATTCCAATACTTAATTGCTAGAGGATAATTTCCTGTTCTAATACTCAATTCAAATGCTTTGTATTTTAATATGCTATCTATGAAATTCTTAGGGACTTCACAGCTGTTTTCTACTTGTCTTATATAGCAAAGCATACTATCATACATAGCCTTCAAGTTTACTACAGTACCCATTATTTTACCATTATCAAATCCACAAGGAGTACCTGCTGCTGGTGTACCTGAAGCAATAACATAAACAAATAACATATCTTTATAGGGGTCTATTCCATATAAACTAACAGGAACTTCTATTCTAACATGCTTCATTAAATCAAGTCCCGAAGTAAAACAATAAGAACCATCTTCTACTAATACTGAATTACAATTACATTCTTCTGGAATAGAATATACTTTATTATGCAATTCAGCTATACTATGTGTATATACTGGAGTAGAACTAGGACCATTGTTTACAAAGGTATTTTGATTATCTATAATTATACTATCAAGTACTACATTTTCATAAAAATCTTGACTATCAATAGCAGCATCAATGATAAGGTATTTATTATCTCTACTAAATCTTAATTCATTAAAATGTATCATACCTCTTTGATTTATAAATAATAAAAAAGGAGGCTAATAACTTAGCCTCCTATAATCTTATCTCACTATTAAGCAATAGTTGCGATGTTAAGACCTGTAGCAGTGTTGAAGGCTGTAATAACCTTATTAAGCTCTTCCTTATCAGCACATACAATAGTAATATCCTTTTCAGACTTCTGTACTGCTTCATTGCTACCAACATAAGCATAGTGAATATCAAATGTGTGGTAAGCATTACTTGGGTCTACAAGGTAAGTAGTATGAATATCATTAGGGAATCCAGCTCCTCTATAAACATCACCTCTTTCACCCATGCAGAAGTATTCAAGGTCAGCAATCTTCTTACCATTTTCAATGGTACCAGAAGATTCAGTATCTTCTACCTTACCCCAAATTAGTTCATCTCCTTCAACAGTAATTGTTGTAGGCTGTACTTCAAAGTAAACAGGAGTTTGTTCTTTCTTACCAAGAACCCAATCCTGTGCTACTTCATCAATAACTAAAGCTGTATAGGTTCCATTTAAATCACTTTCCTTTGTAGTAGCATCTACAGGAGTTCCTTCTCCTTCGCCATCTTCAAGAGTGAAGCTTAGCAATTGAGTGGTTTCTCTACTAAAATTCTTAACTAATGAAAGAGCAAGCTTCTTGTAGAAATCTGAAGCTGTCATACCTGAATAAGCATGTACCATACCATACTTGAAGTATTGGTCTGCATCAGACATACCTACAAATTGTCTGAAAGCAATTCTCAAGATATAATCTTGTCCTGCTACTGGTTCACCTCCATTAACAGTACTATCCAATGTTACAGTAACTGCCTTGAGTTCATGTGCCATATCATTAGCATCAGTAGCCTTTGCATAAAGAATATTCTTTATATCAATTAGGTCACTTCTCATTAGGTTATCAGCACCCTTATATTCAAAATATAAGTGATTCTTAGCATTGTCACTCTTAACTGCAATAGAGCCAGCAGCATCTGCTGGAAGTACATGAGGAGTCTTCAATGATGTTACTACATAAAGATGTCTTACTTGATTTGTACTAAATGTTGCCATTTTAATTTAATATTAAATTATACAATAGTTTAATTATTAGCTTTTATAAGCTACGCTAGCTAACTCTACTGCTCTTTTTACTATAAACCTATGCAATAAAGGGTTTAGCTTGCAATTTGTTTCATTACTTATGTTATTGATGGTTAATCCATCAGGTAAATCTATTAATATAATAGGAGTAGGCTTAGATAGATATCTAATAAAGTATTTGCTAATATTATACTCTGATATTAGTTCTACTAGATTACTATCTAAATCTAATCTAAGCACCCTATTATCTTTAGCTTTCCTAAAAGGATTGCCTTTTATTCTATGATAATCATCTTGAGTAACAGGAACAACTAGGACATCGCTGTTATCAAGACATTTTAGTTTAGCATCCTCTAAATTAACAGACTCATAAGTTATGAACCATAAATCTTCAGGAAGCTTAAAGAATACAGAGTGTTTAGATAGTCCTGTATCTTTTTCTACTTTGACAGTAGTTGTATAAGTTTTAACTAAGTCACTCAAGTATCTTCTAATTTCCTCAGTTTTTTCAAATGAGTCGCCAAGTGGATTTTTACCATTATAAAGCTCCAATAATAAATCTTCTTGTGCAGTAGTAAGAAAAACAGACTTTTCATACTCATCAAGACCTGGAGCTTGATTACTCATTGTGTTATTGTATAGAATATCGAATTCATTAGAAAATTCCTGTGGTGTCATATATTACTTTAGCTTAGCCTCCAAAGCAAATTTAACTTCTTGATGCTTAGGAGAATTTAAATACTTAGCTGCTATATTTAATGTAGGTTCCTCATTAGCTTCACACAATGGAGTGTTATCCTTTCTCAAATACAAGTAATTACCTCTATTGGAAATTAATCCAGCTTCTATAGCTCTCTTAATAAGAACCTTTGTAGGAAGCATTGGGTCAGTAACAACCTTCAAGAATATCTTACTATCAGCCTGAATCAAGCTATTAACCCTAGTTTGCAAGAATTCAAGTTTAGCAGTTTGAGATGTAGGTCTACCATCAATAGTTTCAATAATAACTCTTAATGTGTCAATATCATCTTCAATCTTACCAAATTCCTTGTAGCACATCATTGTACTACTCATATTACTCTTAGCAACCTTAGTTTCTTCTCCTTCAGAAATGATAACAAATTGATATGTAGCCTTTGGAGTATCCTGTAAAGCTTGCAATGAAGGAGCAATATAGTCCTTATTTGCTAACAATATTTTATATCTAATATAATCTTCTGGGTCAGAAAGGTTAAAGTAATTATCTTGTTTTGATAATCTTACCTTATTAATACCATTCTCATTAGAGTCATCCCAGAAATTATCTACCTTTTTATAAATACTTAGTGCATTATATTCAAGTCCCATAATTTCTTCTAGGAATGCCTTTTCCTTGTCTGTAAGGACATTAACAAACATACCTGAAGATAGTCTAGGTACTACAAATGTTCTAACTGCACCTTCTGCCATACCTCCTGCAAGAATATGCTTAGGATTATTGCCCCACATACCTGTTAGCTTTGGTACATGTCTTACAATAATTCTTTCATTTCTAAGACAACTAACCATTTCTTCTACAGGTTCTTCAATCTTTCTTTGAGTCTTTTTAGGGGACTTAATAGGAACTTCTTCCTTAATTACCTCTTGCATAGGCATATTCATATCATCATCCAAATCAAAGTTTGGTGTCTGATAACCTACTTTCTCTTCCATTTTTTCTTTTGCCATATCTTCTCCTTAATTTATAAAAAGAAAGGGAGAGGAGAGTTACTCCATCTCCCTTTAAATACTATATTAACCCTGTAGTATAGCAGGGATTAATGACATAGTTCTAGTTGGGTCTAATACACAGATACCAAGAGTTGCCATTCTGTGAATTACAGCAGAATCTTCGTCAAATGACATATATGGATTACCCTTTTGACCTGTGAATGGGTTTCTAAGACCCCATTGATAACCTCTGTATTCGTTATCTCCCTTAATCTTACACTTGAAGATATTAGGCTGGTCCATAGTACCAATATACATAATATCATATCTGTAAGAGAAAGCAACACCACCATTTGGATGAAGTACCTTGTTTCTTACTGGGTCATCATAGAATGGGTCTACATCAATCTTAACTCTGACACCATTAGGAGCCTTATATTCTACAAATTGGAACCCAGCACTTAAAGCATTTGAGTGTAGATTAGATTGAGTCTTCTGAATAACACCTACTTGAGTACCATCTAAAACAAACTGTGTCCAACCTGATACTGTCTTCAATACTTCCTTATGGAATTGGATAGCACCTCTTTCACCAGTCTTGATTAAGAAATATCTATCTCCCATATCCAACTTAGCAGCACTCAATTCATAAAGTGCATCTTCAAGAAGCTTCAAGCTGAATGTATTGTAATACATTGTATTAGCAACTTCCATTTGTTCAAATAAACCAGCACCAGTTTTAATAGCATTACCTGACTTACCAAAGTTCATGTATTCACCATTAGAGTTTCTGTTGCTTCTACCAAATGCAAGTGCATTGTTCTTGTATTCTGAGAATTGCTGTTCTACTTCCCAATCTACATTGTGCATCCACATTGTAGCTACTGACTTAGTATATCTACCTTCAGTTTCCTTAATGATAGGGATACCAACAGCCAATTTCTTATTCAACATAGAACCAGGAACCTTATGTTGGATTCTTACTACAGACCATTCATTTCTCATAGAAACAGGGCTTGTAAATCTTACATCACCAACCTTTCTAGAAAGTTCCTTTTCAACAAATGCAGCTTCAACAGAGAATCTTTCTCCTGCAAGTAGTCTTTCAGCAGGAACACCTGTAGTATTACCACCAGCAAGTTCTACTTTATATACTGCATTAGTACCTTCCATTCTAGGGTCTCCAAGGATTCTAAATTGATAGATTTCATTTAGATTACCTACAATGTATTCTCCATCAGCAAACCAATCTTCAGGGAATACCAAATAGAAAGGAGCAGTACCTACACCAACCATGCCACTTTCTGCATCAACTACAGTACCATTTTCATCTCTTGCTTCTACAAGAGGAATATTTCTTCTTGAAGAACCAATTACATCCCAGTAGTATTCATTATCATCTTCAAATTCTCTAGTAGGGAATTGATTAAGGAATGTGTCTAGAGTTTTACCTCTATAAAAAGCTAACAGTTGCACCATCAAGTTTGTAGCCTTTTGTGGAGCTAACTGAAAGATAGAACCTAAATGGTTTTCTTTTGTCAACATTCTGTTATCCTAAGGGCTTTTTATCCCCTAGTTCTTACACTTTACCATTGTGCAAGTTCAGCATACATTTTCATATCTACTAGATATGTTGGGCACTCGTGGAAGAATTATATTCTATGTGGTTATAAATACATGCTTTCCTGAATGTAGGATAAGGAATATTTGCTAGTTTTGCAGCTTTTCTCAAAGTCTTTCCTTCTTTTAAATAATCCTCTAAAACATTCTTTGGAATATTACTAAATTTAGTATTTGACTCATGTCTATCTCTAATAATAATTCCAGCATTTTTAAGTTCAGTACAAATAATATATCTAGATACTTCAAATTTTAAAGCTATTTCTTCTAGAGTAAATTTCTTATTTACATATAAATCTACTAAATCAGAAATACTTAAAACTTTTCTTTTAAATCTAGGAGTATTACCACCAATACTTACATTATAACCTTTGGATTTATTTGTTGAATCATATAAATCTATATAGTACATTTCTCTATAATCTAACATATCTAGATTACATATTTCTAAAGTTTCTATATAAAATTTATCTACTCCATACTTTTTCATAGCTCTATTAATAACCTGTTCTCCATATTGAGCATGTCTGAGGTGTTCCTTCCATCTCTGTTCTACACTAACTCTTGTTTGTCCTATATAGACCTTATTATTAATAGTGTTTTTAATAATGTAAATAAATCCATTCATAGGTTCATCTTCTATGCGTTACACTGTCTTTATGTATTACCATAAAGATTAGCTCGGTATTACCCTTAGGCTTTTCTTTGGAGGGCTTCACCGATTTTACCCAATTTTACAAGGGCTTAACTTGTGAGTCAACCCTTCCAGTGTTGGAAGCCTAACATCTGAAACTTACCTAATTTTCCAGCCATTTTCAATTAAATTTATCAGTTAATTTATTCTTTATAGTTTTATAGGCTTAGACATCAAGATTCCATCCCTTTCCTATAAAGGATTCAGGGTCCTCATCAACTCCACTTACAAACTTTAGATTACCATCTGAGGTTCTTGAAGTGTTATTGAGAGTATGCTCCAGTTCTCTAAGACCTCTCTTTACTTCTTTTCTTACTTTACCCTTCACTAAACCATCAAGATTCTTAAAACCGTCAGTTAGTGTGAAAAGCAACCCAATATTCTTTAGGAACTCTGTTCTATTTTCCATTTCATATTTTTGAATGGCAGTATAGAACTCTCCTGTTTCTGGGTCTTTATATACAGGCTTAGCTATATTATCATAAATCTTTTGTCTTGTGGATTTATCAATAGTCAAATCCCCAAATACATCCTTGTCATTAAGGATTGATGATTTGAGCTTTTCAGCCTGTTCTCTTCTACTTCTTTCTTCCTTTTCAACTTCTGACTTTGCTTCATTGATAAGTGTATCATACTTATCTTTAAAGAAGTCAATATTGCTTTTCAAAGCCTCTTTTGCATCATCAATGTCGGTACCAGCATTGAAAGATTTCTGTACTTCTCTTGCAGCTCTTTCTTTGCTGTAACCTCTATTGATAAAGTCTTGATAAATTAAATCCTTTCTAAGTTTTTCTCCCTTGTCTCCTTCATCAGAAATAGAATCTTCTGTAATGGAATCAAGGAAGTTTATGGTATTTTCATACCTTCTGATTTCTGTAGGTTCAACACCAACACTAAGAGCCTCATCAATTCTCTTTTGTCTTTCATCAAGACCAGCTTTTATTTGTTGGTCAATCAAATCCCTAAAGTCCTCAGGATTCTTAACATTAGAAAGTCCTTCTTCATCAAGGTCTGGGAAGACACCTTCCTCTTTCAAGGCTTTGGCAATGGAAGAGTAGAAGTTTTTGGGAGAAGTGCCATCTCCTTTAGGAGTGGTATCTTCCTTTTCCTCTGTATTTTCTTTTCCACTACCTACGCTCTCTGGTTCTTCAGTAAATAAAGTATCTACATTAACCTCAGTAGTTTCTTCTTTTTCTTTTTCCTTACCTTCATCTAAAGGCTCTCCTTTATCAGGTGGAGTATCCTGTACTTCTTCATCTACAAACAGATTTTCAATTTCATCTGCTCCTAGAATGTTATCTAAGCTAAGTTCTTCTTCCATATTCTTCTCCTTTTTGTTTTCTAAAACAGTGCAAAGTTAAGTAAAGTTTTACACATAAAAAAGAGCATAAATAAAAAGCTCTTACTTACATAAATAAATTACTTGTAATATAGGTAAAAAGAAAGGATAAGATATTATCTTACCCTAATCAATTAGTATTCCTTCAGATATTCTACTACCTTGTTTTCAGCTTTACAGTCTGCATCTTTAAACCAGAATACTATAGCAGATTCAATAACTTTTTGGTCTATGTTATCTCCAAACCAGTTCTTATACAATTCTGCATAATCATGGTATTGAGTATTTATAGCCACATACACATCAGCAGGAGTTACAGATGTTGGAAGTATTCCTCTATATCTTTCACAGATTTCCTTTGCTTTGTACATATCAAACTTTTCTCCAGTATGCTTTCTACCATTTTCAATATGGTACATTTCAGCTACAAGATACTTAGCTTCTGAATCATTGAAGTGTTCTCCTTCATTCATGGAATGTCTCATGTACTTCATCATGTTATACATTTCATCGTCTTCCATGCTATGTCTGTTGAATCTATCAAAGTCATCCATTTCCATAAAGTCGTCAGTTCTTCCATGTCTGTAGAAATCATCCATTCTTTCCATAGGGAAGAAGTTTCCTTCTCCACCATGTCTCATGGCATTTCTTGAGTATCCTCCTCTACTAGAAGAACCCCTACCCATAGAATTTCTTCTATACTTGGTCATAAAGTCCTTGAATCTGTGTTTAAACTCTTGCTCATTCATACCACCCATACCTTTACTTCTCAGGTAGTCTATCATAAGTCTATCCATATTCATTACTTTTTAGTGATTAACATTTCTTTGAAAGCCTCTAAATCAGCCATACCTAATACTAATCTCTTGTTTGTCAATGGTACATTCAATTTAATATGACCACCTCCAACTTCTATATCTCCAATAAAAGAAGTATTAAAAGTAAATGGTTTGGTATTCATAACATTCTGCATCATTTCTGTGAGAATATTCTCTATATCAACATTACCTTCATTATCAGCTATTAGATTCAAAGTCTTCTTTACTTTACCAATATTATTATCTACAGCTCTTGTAATAAGAGGCTTCATAAAACCAATCATAGGATTAGTCATAGACATATTATCTAATTGAAGTGCAATATAAGACTTCAAAGTATCAGTCAGTTGTAAAACATTCATCATAATTACATATTAGCTTTTATAAATTCTTCATAAGTCACTTCAGGATGTTGTTTACTAAACTCCCTGAACTTCCTAAACATTTCCATTTCCCTATTAGTCTCTTGAATAATCTTTCCTTTAAGTTTCTTGACTATTTTCAACTGATTCTGTAATAGCTCTTTTCCTTCTGGAGTAGATTCAATTCTTGATTTTACCAAATTAAGAATTTCCATTTGAACCATATTTTGAATCTTAGTATAAGTATCTACATAGTCTTCATCTTGAAACAACATATTCTTTTGTTCATCTGACATGGGATTTATTTCAGCATCTACTTCATCCCATATTAATTTCTGTGGTACAGCAGGCTGTACCTGTTGTTGCTTCATTCTCTTTGCAGCTTCAAGATTCTGTTTATACTTTTCAAGAAGTTGTAACTGCTCATCAAGACTATTTCCTACTACACTAGTTCCAAGTAATGGGTCTCCCCCTCCTAGTATGACTTGATTTATTGGCATCATAATTGTATAAATTTGAGATTAATATTAAAAGTAGGGGGGTATACCCCCTTACTTTAAGCAGTTGTTATAACTTGTGGGCAGCCACAAGCATTAGCACCTGCAAAACCTGTTACTACAGGAGTATTAGGTAATGTAACCTGACCATAGATAGCCTTGCAAGTCTTTCTATCTGTGTAGTTGATACCAGCAGTAAATGCCTTATCAATTTCACATTGGATAAGCTTGTCTTGATATGGTCTAACAGCAGCATTAATAGCTACTTGAGCCTTTAAGTCACTAAGCTCTTTTCTGATATCATCATCAGCATCTCTTTGAGACTTATAAAGACTGAAGGCATCTCTATTTTGCTTTGCACTCAATACATCAAAACCATCTCTTGTAGACTTGTAAAGACCAAAGTCTGCATCTATTTGACTCTTATAGATGCTGAATAGTTCTGAATTCAATACTTGTCTATCAGCAAATCTATTATTTTGATAGTCTAAAGCTTGCTTATAGATAGCTCCTTGAAGTGCTAAAGCATCTTCACAACCCTTTTCCCATACTTGAAAGGTAGAAGGAGCACATCCAGCATAAAGTCCATAACCATTGCTAGTACCATTTCCTCCTAAAGCATTAATATTAACATTTTCAGGAACACTAGAGTTTCCAAATAAACTAAAACCACCTCTACTAAGTGCTAAAAGACCTAGAGCAGTACCTGCAATACCTAAACCTAAACCAGTGCCAGCTACACCTTTTGAAGCAAAGTTACCTACATTAGCATGATTATAAGGACCATATCCATATCCCCATCCTCCACAAACTCTGTTACCATTGCAATCTACAGGAACTTCCTTGATAGTTTCTTTTTCAATTATTTCCATAATAATGATTTTTAGAATTAATTATCATTTTATCTCTCTTTGTAAGCTTACTGAGTGCAAATATATGTAATATTCCTAAGACTGCATATCATTGCTAAGTGTAACAAAAAACCCTCTTAAAGTATTGACTCTAAGAGGGCTATAAAAGAAAAGGTTAGCATTATGTTGCTAACCTTTATTTATTGTGTTTATAGTAAACATCTGTAATCTTATTATATATGTATGTTAATAGATAAGCATCAACTTCATCATTATCTCTCATGGGAGTATATCCTATATATCTCCATATAGCATTTTTTACATGTTCAGCTTCATGTACTTACTGCTACCTCTTTTAGAATTGACAGCAACCAATGCTGCCCCATGCTGTGTAGCTGTAATAGCTTTAGGCTCAGGACCCCCATCAAACAAGTGTTCTACTTCACTCCACTTGTCATATATGACTATAGTTAATTTATAGTCAAATATTGGTACTATCATTTTCTTTTGAGTTATCATATTATTTACATTATTTTGATTACTATTTTCTCTCCTTTACTTTTTCTGTCTTGAAGGAGTTTATAAAGAGCTTTGAATGTTTCTTTACTATTAACAACTTGCCCTTTAACTTTGTTCACTCCTACTAATAAACAGCCTGAGGAATCTTTATCAGTATTTCCTGCATGAATTAGTATTCCATCAAATCCTTTGACATTCTTTAATCTAGGGACTTTACCATTACATACATCTTTATAGAATTGTACTTTACTATATTTAGGAGATACTACATCCAATGTTATTTCATAAGTACCTCTTGGTATAGCTGTAATAGTTGGTTTCTTTAATTCTAGTATTCTATCTACAGACATTGAATCATCTAATCCTCTATCTGCATCCTCTAATACATTACAGAACCATTTACCATTTACTAACAAATTACTTATCGTGTAGCTCTGTTTCTTCCACTTTCTGTCCACCAGTAGTTCCATGTTCCTTAAATAAATTAAAATCCCTTTTTCTTAATTGACATGTTAAATCTGTACAGATAGAACCCATAAGATTAAGCATTTGCATTCTTAGTTGTCTAACTTCTTCTTCAAGTCTCTCATCTCTCTTTTCAAGGTCTTCATTTCTCTTCAATACATCATCCAATCTAGATTTATTATCATCAGATAATTCCTTATAGAACTTTAAAGAATCATTCATGTTCTGTATAAGCTGGTTATCTACTTCACTATTATATTTCTTTCTAGCGAAGAACCATGAAGTCCAAGCACTGATTATGCTTGAAACTACACCTACAGCTCCTGTAATTAGTACATCTGTTTCTATCATAATTTAATCATTCTTATAACTTTATATCCTATTACAGCAACCATTCCTCCCCCAAGCACCATAAGTATAACTTGCCAGTCCTTTAATTTATTTACTTCTTTTATAACTTCTACTTCTTGTATAATAGGTATAGTATCAATCTTTAGTATTGTATCTATCTTATTCTTTGTTTTATATATATATTTAGTTTCAGTGATATATATTGTATCTCCCTTTTCTTTTACTATCTTATCATTATTTATAATGATAGTATCTATTTCTACCTTGTTTTTATATTCAGTTCTAACACTTTCAATAGGAACATATTTGGTAGTAGTACATCCAATAAAAGAAAACATAGCATACAGATATATTAATATAGCTATAGTGGCTACTAGGTATTTATTCTTTTTCATAATTTCCATTTTAGGCAGCAAATATATAAAAAATAATCCATCTAAGCAATAGCCTAAATGGATTATTTATACTTAGATATGTTTTATATACTCTTTCCAATCTCTTGGTGTACCACCAGCATTTTTATAAACCTTCTTTCTACCATTTTTGATTATATATTTAGTAAATTCATTATCTGAATAGTTGTCTTCATATATAATCATTCCTTCAGGATATTCAGGTTTATCTTCATTAGCATATGCTTCCATTTCAAATGGATTAGTATAATAAGCAGCACTTACAGGAGCCATTATAATACCTCCCTTTAACCATTCAATGAAATACTGCCAATAGTATCTAAACCAACTTCCACTTCTTTTAGCTTGGTTTAGATGAATAGTTTCATGTATCAAAGATTTATTAAAAGAGGGAGTATTTAACTCCTTCTTTATCTTTTCTTCCATGTCTTTTCTATATATCATCTTACCACACCACATGAGGTATTTATAACCTTTAAATGGAAAATTCTTCATTTCAAGTAGTTCTACTTCTTTAATATCAGTAGGATTTGTCTTGAAGAGTAGCTTTATTAAAGCACAAAGTTCCTTTAACATATTCTTTTATTTTTGAATTAATTATCATCTACTAGAAAGTTTTATAGTTATTTTCAAAAAAAATCCATTATGATAATTCCTCCCATGTAATAGTCCCATCTTCATTGAATATTAGTTGTTTACCTCCAAGATTTCCTGATTCCAATACTGAAAACTTATCTGTTACAGCCTTCTGCGACATGACTTCAGTTTCAGAATTACCTGTTTCTTGAACTACGCCAGCAGCTATACTAGTAAACTCACCATTATCTTGCCAAGCTAAAGTATTATCTTTCCAAGCATAAATCCACATCCTATAAATAGGATTGTCATTAAGGCCATCATCTTCTGCATAGTAAGGACCTTTCATATAAATAGTTCCTTCTTCTACTCCTGAAGTAGGCAATGATTCATTGATGCCTATATATTTCTTAATCTTAAGGTTATTAGTAAAAGTAGTCATCTTTTCCCAATGTTTGCCTTCATTATAAGAAACTTGAAGTTCAGTTCCCTCATATTTAAGTAATGGAGTAATACCTTGTTCTCCTCTAGCAATAGCTTCTGTTACTACACCATTAACTATCCAATAACCATCAGATGAAATGGAAATATCTCCTACTAAAGCATTTGAACCTATTCTCCAATTACTATCATCTTTCCATGAATCATTGTCTATCTTTTCGCTATTATACCATTCAGTAATTACAGTATGGTCATAAAGAACATAAGTAATCCATAATCCTTCCTTTCTAAGGATATTAGGTACTTGTAATCTTGTATTACCTTTATCTCCTACATAAGATAAAAAGTACATATTGAATCCTTGCAAGATTTCTGATAAGGTAACTCCTGATTCTTTATCTCTAATAGCATTCAAAAAAGTCTTAGGAAATATATTTCCATATCCACCAGTAGGCTTTTTCTTAATTAATTGTACATTTTATAAAGATTCTCGAATGCTGGAATGCTTCGCTCAACCATCTCAGTATTTACACAGTAGGAGATTCTAAAGTGTCCCGGACAGTTGAAGCT
>JAZNOG010000063.1:0-6559 GCA_045580645.1 Bacilli bacterium | reverse complement strand
ATATTCTCTTTGATTAAATTTATCTTTAGATTCATATATAAAAACAATAGACTCATCAATGTTATCATCATTAAAATCATCTACTTCGCAAATATAATTTCCAAATTTAAAAAGAGAACCCATTTCTATATCTGAATTCTCATTTACATTATTATAATCTTTATTATCTTTCATAATCTCTACTCCTACTTAAATTACGATCATCATTGAAACAAGTTTCTAAATCTCCATAACCCACTATCTTATACTCTGGTTTATAATCTTTGAGTTCTTCCTTCGTTGAATAACCATCCTTTAATAAATATTCCATATCATTTAAATCCACAATATCTTCTAGCTTATATTTTTTTATTTCACCATATAATACATCTAAATCTTCTTTTGTATATTCATCAGCATATTGTTCTTTCCAATCATTAAAATCTATATGACACATTTTAGAATGTGAATTGCATACTGTATCATAAATCGCTTGTAGTAATTTTGAACACTTTGATATTTTAGGTAAATATACATACTTTTCCCAATCATCTTTTATTAAAGTTTTTATTTCATTGTTTGGATGTTGCAAGTTTTCTATTTCATAAAGGTTAAATCTTGCAATAATATTACTTTTTTCTCTTCCATTTATAGAAATAATTGCATTACATCTCATATCCCCAAAATCACTTTTCCAAACATTCAATAACTTTACATTTACACTTTTTTTGATTTCTTCTTTAACTTCTTCTAGTTCATTTTCATCAATAATTTTATAATTTTTAGTATCTTCTTCTGTTTGAACTTTGATAAGTCTTTCTATGATATCTGCTCTAACATCTTTATCACATTTATCTAAAAACTCTCCAATAGTTGTTAATATAGGAGTCATATTTTCAATAGGATATTTATAAACTTTTAAATTACACTTATGTTCCATACTCCTACTCATATCTACTATAAAATCAGGTAAATCTTTATACCTAACAACAACTTCATCTATACCATTATCTGCATACACCAATTTTTCTTCATTTAACAAAAGTTTTTTTATTTCATTTTTATTATAAAATTCAAATTTCTTTTCACTCATATTTTCCTCCTATAATCCCATCATTTCTCTAACTATTCTATCTGCCATTTTAACTGTTCCAACTAAAACAAGCATATTGAATATCAATTCTCCTATATACTTCCATACCATAGTAACTGCAGCTGCACTCGTATCAACAACAGGTGGAGATGCTGCAAAAAGAGAGAAGATAATACAGCCTAAAACTATAATTGCACCCTCCAAACATACTGCAGTAAATGATTTTATAAAACTCTTACCAACTTGACTTGTTGGCTCTCCTGCAAATGTTGATAAAGGGATTGGTGCTATTGCAGTATATAAATACATTTTGAAGAATCTACCATAAACAGTTAATATCATAATAAATGATAAAACAGTAACAAATAATCCACCTATTAAGGTTACTGCCCATAATGGAATACTTGCTAAAAATCCTGTATTCTCTATTGCAGTTATAATCTCTGTTGGTAAGACTGTTTGTCCTGGACTACCAAAACCTGCAGATGTAATTATTGTTGATACTACACCCTGTATTATTTTAAATATTGCTAACATTAAATCTAATCCATAAGTTACTACCATCTTTGCTAGTGCAAATCTTATAAATAATTTAAATGCTTGTTCTGGTCTTTTTATTTCTGCAAAACTTCCACAAGTTTTAACAACACCAACTACAAAGAATAAAACAAGTAATGCAAAACCTATTGCTTGTAATGCACCATGTATATTTAAAATTACATCCCATATAACTCCACCTTTGAATTGTTCAGGCGATTGAGTAATTAAACCCCATATTTCAGTAATCTTACCATTCCAAGTTTCTAGTGCATTTTCTAAATTCTGTACAACCCAATTATCGCTACCAGACATTTAATCACCTCCAAAATAATTAAAGGGACAAGTTATCTTGCCCCTATCCCATAATTGAGTTTAAAATTACTTTTGCAAATGCAATTACCAAACCACCAACAATAGTTAATAAACTATTGGCTCTTTGACTAGGATCGTGGCTTTTTAAAGCTAGTCCAAATTGAACTAATCCAAACAATACCATAATAACTCCAACTGCTTGTACTATTTCAAATATAAAGTTTGATAAATTATTTACTACTGCTAATGGGTCTTCAGCAGCATAAACACTTGGAGTTGTAATAGATATAAATGTACCTATACAAACTAATATAGTACTTACCTTTCTAAACTTTTTTAATCCTCTTTCAAATTTTGTTTCTTTAATTTCCTTTTTCATTTTCTTCATCCTTTCCATTTAAATAGTTATCCATATCTTCACAATAGATAACTTCATAATCTTTTGCTATTTCTTCAATATCTTTGAAATTATAATTTTCAACATTATAATCAACTACTAATGAAGCAACAGAATTGTTGATACTTCCATGTTCGTATGCCTTTTCTTTTCCATCAGTTGTATATACAACATTTGGATGTTTTAAAATATCATATTTTAAATCTTTAACAGGTCTTTCTCCTCTTATAAAAAGAATTGCATACTTGTTATCTAACATTCGTACTTCATCAGGTGTCATTAACTCTCTACCACCAATTTGATAGTTTGTAGAATAACTGCCACTATGTCCTGTACTCTTTCCATAAGTATTCATATCTATTGTTTCTTTTCCTAGCAATTCACTAACATACTTATGAGTGGATTGTTCGTTTCCACCTAAATACAAAAACTCATCACAGTTACCAACTATTGACTCCCATTGTTTTTCAAACAATGCTTTTAATTGTGCTAGATTTTGTAAAATAATTGATACAGATACTTCCCTAGACCTCATTACTGATAAAATCTTGTCAAAATCATCTGGTAAACTTACATTAGCAAATTCATCCATTACAAAATGAACATGAACAGGTAATCTACCTTTGTATTTATGGTCTGCAGTATAAAATAACTGTTGAAATAATTGTGTGTATAAAATACTAACTATAAAATTAAAAGAGGTATCATTATCAGGAATAAGTGCAAATAATGCAGTTTTCTTTTCTCCTAATGTTGATAACTCTAATTCATCAGTTATAGTTAATGATGATAAACTTTGTAGATTAAACTTTTCTAATCTTGAAGCTAATGTTATTTGAATAGATTTCAATGTTTTAGCAGAGCCACTATGATAATCACGATAGTATTTAACTGCTATATGCTCTGGGTCTTTAGTTTCTAATCTATCAAATAATATATCTAATGGACTTAAATACATATCATCATCTTCTTTAACTTCTCCTGCTCTTAACATTTCCATTACCATAGTAAAGTTTTGTTCATCTTCAGGTGCTTCATATTTTAAATAGAAAACAAGAGATAACAAAAGCATACTCGCTGCAGTATCCCAAAATGGATCATTACTTTGACTACCTTTTGGAGTAGTAGATTTAAAAAGATTAGTTACTAATTTTTGAACATCATTATCATTCTTTAAATATACAAAAGGATTATAACAATGACTTTTTTCCATATTTATTAAATCTAATACCTTAACCACATATCCATTTTTTTCAAGTAATTTTCCTGTATCTCTCAACATTTCGCCTTTAGGGTCTAATACTACAAAAGAAGTGTTACATTGCATTAAATTAATTTTGCAGTAAAACCTTGTTTTTCCTGCTCCACTTCCACCACACACCAGGGTGTTTAGATTTCTTCTATGTTTTCTACCATCTAATCCAATACACACATTTTGAGTTAATACTTTATTCTTATATATATCAGTATTATCTTTATATTTCTTATTAACTTTTTTTGCACTACCCCATTTAGCACTGCCATGTTCTTCTGTCTTTCTATAATTTTTTCTTGTGGATAAATAAACTCCAATACCTAAACCATAAACTAGTAAAAAAAAGAAAACAGTTTTTAAACTGTTCTCACATAATATAATATTAAATGGATTTTCAGTAATCTTGCTAATATTATTTATAATACCTACTAAACCATCATTTAGATATGGTGCTAATAAAAGTGCTATCCATACAACAGGAATAATACCAATAATACTAAAAGTAATTATGGTATTTTTAGTATCTTCTGCCATTACCTCTCGTTAGTGTCCTTGAAAATACTTTTTTTTTATCAGTTTCATCAATTATTTTTAATAATATTTCGTTTATCTCTGTTGGTGCTTTTTGTTCTTCTTTAATCTTATTTCTCATAGTATTCAATGAGTTAATAACAATACCTATTTCATATCTATCAATTTCTATTTTATTTTTATTATCTATCTTTAATAAAATATCATCAATAGCACCTGTTTCTCTACCTTCTTGTTGTATAGTATCTCTCATTAAACTTAATGATTTAATTATGATTATTCTTTCATCATCATTAAATTCAAATTTAAAATAACCTTTCATCTTATCCTACCTTTCCATATCTTTCTTTTTACTATCTTTTAGTTTTTCATCTAAGTATTGTCCAATATTATTATTTATATCTTCAAATACATTTTTCATATTGGATAATTCATCTTTAATATCTTTAGATTCCATATTACTAAATCTTAATGATAATTTATCAATATTTTCTAACTCTGTATCAATACCATACTTTTTACAAATCATATAACTAATACATTCAGCTTGTACTTGGTCATAATTATTTGTATTTTCATAAAGATTAATGTTTGCTAATTCTTTTGCAACTGAACTTATTACTAAATTATAATCTTCACTTCTGCATACATATATAACATTATTATCTTTATCCCAATTACACATCTTACCATCTTCTAAACTATCAACTGCTTTAATATCTGCAGGTGCATTGTGCAATAAAGATTGTAAGATTAACTTTTTATCATAAGTTCTACTATTAGGTTTTAAATTAGTTTCTGATATATCTATAACTTCTTTAGAATATATTGGAGTTACCTTTTTACCTTCTTTATTTGTGTATGCCTCTCCTGGTTCTAAAATAACAACTCTCTTTGGATACCTAGTTTTAAAATTAACCTTTGCCTCTTTCCAACCATTGTAATCTTTTAATTGAGTTGCATTAGGTAATTGTTTAGTAAGTAATAAAGCATTTCTTACAGTGTATTTATCAAATCTACTTTGTACATCTAAATATGATTTAAAAAAAGAAGAATCGTTTTTCAATTCTTCTGTTGCTTCTTCAATCATATTGTAAGCATTTTGTAATTGCTCTTGTTTTTTCTTTTTCCATTCTTCTTTATTATAACTATTGCTATTAGCATTATTGATTACATCATCTAACATACTTTATCTTCCTTTCTCTTTAGCTTTTTTCTTTTTTTCATTAGAAACTTGTTTGTGTTGAGTAGTCTTTTGTTTATCTTTACTATCAACAGTCTTATCTTCTTTGCTTTCCTTTAAAGTTTCCTTAACTTCGTTATTCTTATTTCTATTCATTATTTCTTCTTTAATTTCTTTTAACTTTTCACGAACTGAAGGTTTCTTTAAATTAGTAGCCACCCCTGATTTGTTTTTGTTCTCTGATAAATGCTCGGACAGAGGGCTTTTTTCTGTCTTTGCTACATTGGGGTTTTCTATCTCGTTGTTCTCCTTTTGAATGGGTTTTGTCATTATATCATCTGCAAGTTTTTCTTCTGCAGATTTAATTTCAACACCTCTTTCTTTTGCATCTCGCAACATACTTTCAATTTTATCCTTTTCAATTTCGCTCTTAATAGAAGCAATATCTACTGCAGATAATTTAAATCTTTCAACTATACGATTTACCTTTGGTGCATCTTCTGCTCTAACCATAATATCTACCATACCATCATTATTTTTATGTTTTTTATCCATAAGTGCAGTATATAAAACACCATATCTTTTTGTTTCTTCATTAAACTTTTTTAATTGTTCTTCTTTTAAAGAAAATATTTGCAGTTGACTTCCAGACTTTAACATATTATTTAATTTAGTTTTACCTTTAGTCATCTTTTGGTCTTTTGCCATTGTATAAAGTAATACTGCTAATTCTTTAGCACCAGATCCTGTTAATCTAACTGCTACTTCAGTACCCTCTAACATCATCTTTACAATAGCTTCTGCTGATTCACTAGAATTCATTTCTTCACCTTCCCTTTCTCATTTTCATTTTCAAATTCTTGTATATTTTCTTTTATATCATCTATTCTCTTTTCTATACCATCACATAGTTTCACCTCTTTTCTTTTTTTATTCAATTCATTAGTTACCTTTGTAATCTCTAAACGAATTAAATTTCTTTTTTCTTCTTCTGTTGCTCTATTAAAGTTTTGCCATAGATTTGTTTTATCACTCAATAATTTATTAACCTCATTTTTAAGATTATTTTTGTAAAATAAAAATTGCTCATAAGTTTCTATTTTATTACTTACAAGCAATCGTGTTTGATTTGAAATATCATTCATTTTTTGAACATCTAATCTAATAGATGCAGGTAATATCTTATTAGGATAATGTCTTGGATAAACTTTTAATATATAACAATAATATTTATATAAACCATATATACCTTTTCTTTTTAATTTTTTA
>JAZNOG010000062.1:0-4713 GCA_045580645.1 Bacilli bacterium | reverse complement strand
TATTTCAGCATTAAAGGATTTTAATGCATTTTAGGTTTCTGAAAAATGATAGTGATTTTCTGAAATTTCCCTAAAAAAGACCACTTTTTTCTGAAATTGACCCCCCTATTTTCTGAAATTTCATGAAATATGACCCTTTTTTTCTGAAATTTAGGTCATATTTTCTGAAATATTTTTTACCTGTTAGTTATCACCCTTAATCATGTCATAGTATCCTACAGTTTCTAGATATTCATTAGCTTTTTCCTTATCTTCAGCTGTTAATTTCTGCTGTTTTAGGTTATTGCATTCAGTAGTTAGATAATAGATGTTTTCACCCTCTAGCTTGTCCAGTTTACCTATGTAACCCTTATATCTTAACTTATCTAGTATATCACTGATATTACTGATGTTTTTATAAGCTTTATACCTACGGAAATGGTTATGAATATCCCTGACCCTGAAAAATACAGGACATTTACTTTTATTTCCACCTTTTAGCTTGTACCATTGTAGTATCTGCTTTAAGACCTGTTCCCTGTGCTGTTTAGTCAGGACATCATAGGTAATATTATCATAGTCATCACCATAACGGTCTAGGGTGGGATTATAGCTGTTACCACTACTGTTATACCTTTCGTTTACTTCACTATCATTTATAAACTGTTTCATAGCTTTATCCATACATTTATTAATAGTAATACAGTTATCATCAGCATCATCAGGGTTATCCATTTCATTAACTAGGATTAACGGTTGTTTTTTACTGTTCCCTTTCATTAGCATTTCTAGGAAATCTGACTGTGTAGGACTTAAAGCATTTTTCAGGTTAATGTCATTAAAATAGTCCTCTACTAATTTAGGGGTTACACCATAAGTATTATTACCCATATCCTTGCATTCATGTTTATTAATCCTGCAGTAAGCATCAAATAAAGCTAGTTGTCTTTCAAATTCTCTAGTGACATTTCCCCTGTCATCCACCGTTTTAGCATGTCTTTTAAATATTTCCATATATGGATTAATAATGACAGCATCATCAGTAACTAATGATAATAGGTAAATACTGAAATCTTTCAGTGTTTTTTCAGCCTTATCTTTTTCTTTAGATTGAATAGACTGTTTATAATGTAAATAGCTGATATGGTCTAGTATTTCATCGATGTTCACTTCTACAGGTGTACATTTCAGACTCCTACTTTCAAGTTGATCGTCAGCTATGGCATCATCATCAGTATTAGGGGTGGAATATACAGCACCTATACTATCCACCATTAAATCTAATGACTTAATTATAGGGTTACCCCTGTTATCTTTTTCAGTTAAGTCTTTATGATATTTACCCTCTGTTATTAACATTTTTAGGATGTTCAGGACTTCATCCATGTTATTCAGACTGTTTTTACCCCCTTTATCATAGAATAAAAGGATTAAACGGTCTAGGTATCTTTCATGTAAGTCACCATATCTAGTGAAACCTGCTAGGGTTACATCATTAACTAGCATGATGTACCTTTCAGGGATTATTAAATCAAATACTATATCATTTTCATGGGATTTCCCTGCACCTGCACTAGCTAGGTCTTGAATAAAACTAGAAAAATCCCCTCTCATGATTTCCAGTGATATTAAAGCTTTACGATAGATATTACGGTGGTCACCTATATGGATTTTATTTAAAGGTTTATCTAGGTATCCTGTCAGTCCATGTTCTATGATTTCAGCATGTACCCTGTCAGCTATGACCTGTTCCTGTTCCGTTAATACAGGATTACATCTAGCATCTATCATAGCCTGTATCATATCATAAGTGTCATCAGGTTCTGCAGTATCTTTAGTCATTTCCTGATATACCTTAAAATGTTCCGTTATCTGTGGGAAATTCCTGACCTTACTTAAATCAGTACAGACTTTATCTAATGGACTAGCTATTTCAGGGATTTTACCCCCTTTAATCATATTACCGAAACCCCTGTTCCGTTCTTTAGACATAACGGTTATAGGTTTCTTATCAGACCATTTTCCAGTCACTGCATCAAATTGGATTTTATCATCCATTTCCTGCAGTATCCCTACAGACATAAGATAACTATCATAACCCCTTGAAATCTTTAAATAATAGGGTTCTGCTATTTCATTCCCCTGTTTATCCCTTATATCTAACGGACAGTAAAATCCATAGCTGTCCCATTTACATCCATAGGTTTCAAGATAGTCACGGTCATCATCAGGGGGATAATAATCTGACTGTTCAGGTTCTAGTCCTACAGCATCATTCAGGTTACCATCTAGGTCAGCATCATCACTGTTAATAGCCTTTATCTGTTCAGGGGTTAATTCATCTTTACCCATAGATTAAACCCCCTGTAAGTGTTTAGATAGCTATAAATAGTATTAATAATAAAAATAGGATTAATTAATACTGATTTATTACTATAAAGGGTGATATTAGTGGTGTTATTCACCATCATTATCACCCTTTTTACATTTCACCTGATAGGTCTGATGTTTCACTTTACATGCACTACCATGATAGTCTGTTTTTTCAATCCCTTTTAATATGATTTCACCATTTAAGTTACTTTTAATGTCATTAGGTCTTAATTTAATGTTTCCGTTATCATGGACATCTATTAACTCATGATTAATTAAAATAGGTCTTAAAAGCTTATAAAATGGATGCGTAGTATCGATATATAACTTCCTTGTATGACTTCTATCTTCATAGTCATAGTCAGACCTGACCCTGATATTATAATAAGTGATATTCAGGGTGCTATTTTTTAAATTAAACTCCCTGACACCAGTATCATATAATTCATTCCCATACCTTAACAGTCTGAAATCATTGGAAATATAATCACTTTTAATCTGACCAGTTACCGTGATATTTACTTTTTCCTTTTGACCTACACTGCTTATTACTTCAGTGTTTTTTCCATATGTTTCAGTTATAAACATGTTATTGATGTAATAAATTATTTCACGGTCTGTAAGTATCATATCATTAATTAATGAACGGTTACTGATTTGATTTGTAGGGATTGACTGTTCCATTTCCACGATCATGTTCCACCTATTCCTGACCATCAGCATCTGCAGTGTCAGGGGTGCTGTGGTCTTGTAAGTATTCCATCATTAACTGTGAAATGTCTGTGTGTTCTACAGTTTTGTATAATAGGTTTAATGCTAGGGTTATGACAGTACCTTTATTTAATTTGGTTGTTAATACTTCATTATCCCTTATAAAGTCATCTAAACTATTATATGTGTCCATATTTACCCATGTATTTAATCTATGTTTTTTCTGAATATTTGACATAATTAATCCACCTTTTTCTATTAATTAATGGTCATAACATATCCAGTAAGTCCAGAAAAATATTAAAAACTAGCTAGCCAGTACACCATATTGAACATAGACCTTACCTGCAGGACACTTCTATCCATAACACCCTGTATTATCAGACCTTAATACTATAATTATACCCTGAAATTATACAGTAAAAAAAGAATATTCCTAGTTCAGTCACCCTGATTATAACAGTAGTAACAGTAACTATTGTAGTAACCTTTAAAAGTTAGAAACTATAAAAGTTATAACTAACTGTATTAAGGGTTAGTTTGAACGATAAGACTGTATTCCTTGTATGGTGTTTCTTTGGTTCTTTTTTCTAATATGTAAGTGATAACACGATTTTGGGGGTGTTATCCTTTTATAAATACATATTAGTAAAAAAGAACATATACTTGTTTTATAACACCTTTTAACTTACTTTAAACATTACTTTGATAGTGTAATGTTAATGATAGTGTCAGTACCATAGATAAGTATTTATTTTTATTAGTATATAAGAGTTAAGGAATAGTGACAGTTATTTTTCTTTTTTTCATTAGTAAAATAGGTAAAATTGGTAAAATAGGTAAATAAGTATATAGTTACTTATATTCTTATGTTTATAGTTACCTATAAACTTTAATTAAAGGTATAATGTTTTAATGTTTTTTTCAACATAGCAACATAACACCATAGCTGTCATCAGGAACATCACCTGCAGGACTTAATCCTGACTTTCACCATCAGCATCCTTATGTTCCGTGAGCTTGACCACATCAGCATCAGTGACACGATCGTCAGCACCAGTAATCCATACCTTACTATTAATATCATCAGACAGTTTCCTATTTTCATGTCTTAATATATCTAATATCCCTAGATTATAGACCTGTTTATCGTAATCATGGAATAATAGCTTTAACCTATCTATAATATCATCTTTAGCCTTTAGGTCTGCTTTTAATCCATCGATAATATCATCATAGCTAGTTTTTAATGGTTCTATAAACTTATCCCCTATAGTTTCTGCAGTGACTTTCTGATTATTCAGGTCTTTTTCCATCTGCAGTAAACGGTCATAGTCAGCTATCAGGTCATTATAGTCATCTTTCAATAATATTACTACTTCAGTTTCTGCATCTAGTCCATCACTTTTAGTGATGTTAATCCGTTTCCTGCCACTATAGTCTTTCACTGTTTTTACCCATGTTACAGTATTATCCCATTCTATCATGTATATCACCATTGAAATATTTATCCTGAAATCATAGTCCTAGTCTGTAAGTGTGATGTCAGTATCATCTACAGGGGTGATAATAACATTCAGGTCATTATATTTGAACATATAATCCATTTCCTTATCATGTATCAGGACAGTGTTTTTAAACCTTTCAATT
>JAZNOG010000061.1:0-18145 GCA_045580645.1 Bacilli bacterium | reverse complement strand
GATATATAATTAATAGCTTCTTTGAAGAATTTGTAGAAGAAACATTAATACAACCAACATTTATATGTGACTATCCAGTAGAAGTATCACCACTTACTAAAAAGAAACCAACAGACAAGAGATTAACAGAAAGATTTGAATGTTTCATTGGAGGGCGTGAATATGGAAACGCATACTCAGAGTTAAATGATCCAATCGACCAATATGAAAGATTTGTAGACCAATTAAAACAAAGGGATAGCGGAGACGAAGAAGCAAACATGATGGATGAAGATTTTGTCGCAGCTCTAGAATATGGAATGCCACCAACAGGTGGACTTGGAATTGGAATAGACAGAATGATAATGCTACTTACAGATGCACCATCAATTAGAGATGTAATATTCTTCCCAACAATGAAATCAATAAACTAGAACATTGGCAAAAATCTAATAAATTTTAATAAGTTCTAATAGCTACTAAAGGCACTAATATCAAGGGTTACAGAGTAAAAATGAAAAAAGACAAAATTTAATAAAATCTAATGAATTTTAATAAATTTAGTCTGGTAGCAGTAAAATAGCAGTACAAAAAGCAGTAAAATTTAAAGGGTTTTAATGAGTTTTAATAAGTTAATAACAGTAAAGATATAAAGAGTTAGTAAAATACTAGCTCTTTTTTTGTATCATTGAAATTATTTTTTATAACCTTAAAATAAATAGAGGAAAGAGGTAAAAATATGAAAAAGAAATTAGAAGAAATTATAAAAAATAGTTATAGCGTATGTTGTTTTATAAATGATTATGAAACATTAGGAAAGGTATTAGATGAAATTGAAGAAATAAATTCCTTACCAGAAAGTATATTACATGATTTGATATTAAGTTCAATAGAAACAGTAATAAATGATGTACTAGAGTTAAATTGTATGTTAGATAAATATAATACAGAATTTTTAGATATTGCTGCAAAATTAAATGTCAGTGAATATGATGGTGAACTTATAAAAAATTATCAAATAACACAAGAAAAACTGAAAGTAATAAACAAATTATCAGAATTAGCAGAAAAATGTTTAGATAAATTATTAAATATATGTACATTTAATGAATCAGTAAAATGTGCATTAAAATTAGAAATTCCAGAACTATATGAAAATATATTCTGTTTAGTTGATGCAGAGGAAGAATTAGCAGAATATTTATACGGAAGAATTTTAAGTTTCTATAAGTTAGAAAAAGAAGAAAAATTGAAACTTATAAATAAGGCAATAAATGATTTTGTATTAGATATAGAAAATTATATAAATTTAGATGACAATGAAAATAAACGATTAGTAAAAACATTTTATAAAGAAAGGGATAAATTGAAAAAAAGATTATTGGAATTAGAAGAAACGGAGGAATAATATTTTGCAAGAATTAGAGGCAATAAATTATTTAGAAAAATTAGAAGTTGGTAATTTTCTTACAGTAAATTTTCCTGTTACAAGTACAGCATCTATTCCTATTACTGCAATGTATGTTGGAAAAGATAAAGAAGGTAGATATAATTTCAAAGATAATGGAGAGTTTATACTATCAAAAGAGTTTATAGAGAAAGGAAAAATTACAATAGACGATAAATATGATGGAGATGTAGCACTAGATATTTATGCAAAACTTAAATTACAATTAGAAAAACAACAAAGGAAAAAGAAAAATAGAGATGTAAGATAAAATTTAAAAAAGCGAATTGATAAACAAGTCAATTTGCTTTTTTCTTTTTAGAAAGAGAAAGTTATAGGTATAACACTAAAAAACGCCTTAAAAACCAAAATAAAGCGAAAGGAGGGCAAGAAATGTCCAAGTGCAAAACGATAGCAATAGCAAATCAAAAAGGTGGAGTTGGAAAAACTACAACTGCATTTAGTCTAGGTGTAGCATTAGCCAACAATGATAAAAAAGTATTAGTAGTAGATGCAGATCCACAAGCTAATCTAACAACATATATGGGATTTTATGATGAAGATAATATTGATGTAACTATTTCAACTTTAATTGAAAGATTTATAGATGACCAAGATATAAAACCAGAACAAGCAATATTACATCATCAAGAGAACATAGACTTAATACCATCAAATTTGAATTTGTCAATGACAGAGTCAAATTTACTTCATGCAATGAACAGAGAACACGCAATGAAAAATTGTTTAAGCGAATTAAAAAATCAGTATGATTACATTATTATTGATTGTATGCCATCATTAAGTATGATAACTACAAATGCTTTAGCAACAGCAGATGAAGTCATTATACCAGTGCAAAGTCAATACTTATCAGCAAGAGGTATGGGAAATCTATTAAATATTATTTCAAAAGTAAGAAGACAAATAAATAAAGATTTAAAAGTTGGAGGAATACTTTTGACATTAGTAGATAGTAGAACTAAACTACCTAATACAATAAAACAAGAGCTAGAAAAGAATTATGGAAATGTTGTTAGGTTATATGAAACACATATACCATGTGCAATAAAAACGGCAGAATCTACTTCAATGGGAAAAAGTATATTTGCCTATGATAAATCAAGTAAAGTAGCACAGGCATATTCATCTTTTGCAAAGGAGGTGTTACAAGATGATGAAAGAGAAAAACGAAGGAATGCACTTTCCAAAGGTTACACCAGATAATTATTTTATGACACAGGAAGAAAGAGATGCAGAAAAGTTAGAAAAAATACAAATTATTGAAATAAGTAAAATATCAAATTTTCCCAATCATCCATACCGTGTAAAAGATGATGATGAAATGCAAGACTTATCAGATAATATTAAAGAGTATGGGTTAATATTTCCTTTGTTAGTAAGACCAAAAGAAGATGGAACTTATGAGCTTATTTCTGGACACAGAAGAAAAAGAGCTTGTGAATTAGCAGGAATAAGACAAGTAAAAGCCATTGTAAGAGAAATGACAGATGAAGAAGCAACAATACAAATGGTTGATAGTAATAAACAAAGAGAAAAAGTATTACCAAGCGAGAAGGCATTTGCATACAAGATGCGTTTAGAGGCAATGAAAAGACAAGCAGGAAGACCAAGAAAAGATGATATAGAAAATTCTGTGCCAACGGCACAGAATTTTAAAGGAAGAACATCAAGAGAAATTTTGGGAGATGAAGTTGGAGAAAGCCAAGACCAAATTAGAAGATACATAAGACTTACTGAACTAATACCAGATATATTGAAATTAGTTGATGAAGAACAAATGAAATTAAGACCAGCAGTAGAAATATCATATCTAAAAAAAGAAGAACAAGAATATTTACTAGAATCAATAGAATACACGGAAGTTTTTCCATCACATCCACAGGCAAGAGAATTAAAACGATTAAGTCAAGAAAATAAACTGACAGAAGATGAAATAGATAGGATTATGTCAGTAGAAAAACCAAATCAAAAAGAACACATAAAAATAGCTAGTGAAGATTTAGAAAAGTATTATCCTAAAAATGTGGTGTCAGTTGAACAAAAAAGAGAATATGTAATACATTGTGTAAAAGAAACATCAGAGCGAGAAAGAAGACAAAAGCAGTATGTGAGGTAATACAGAGAAAGGAATAATGTATATACAATTTTTATTCCCCCTCCTTACAATCCACCCCCTTATACTAGCTATAACTAACTGAAAAAGTATATATATTATTATAAATTATTTAATTATTATAAATAGCCAAATCGCACATTTGATTAACAATACAAAACATTGTAACATGAAATTAAAGAGGAGGAATGAGTTATGAAAAAGTTAGTGATTATTATAATTCTATTGATTTCAAATTTTAGTTATTATGGTGTAGTAAATGATGAGGGCGAAAAAGTAACGAATATTCAAGAAATTATGCAAAGTGAAAATGTGACGGTAGAAGAAAATGCAACAATAGAAGTTCAAGAAAAAGCAGTAGAAAAACAAGTTGATGAAAAAATAGAAGTACAACAAACAAAAGTTGAAGAAAAGCAGGAAACGAAAGTGGAAGAAATAAAGGTAACACCTGCCAAAAAAGAAAGTACGATTACCGAGAAAAAAGAAATTAAAAATACTAGCATAAATACTGAAAAGAAAATTGAAGAAGAAAAAAACAAACAAGAAGAAAAACAAATTGAAAAACCAAAAGAAGAAACAACGCAAATAGAAATAAATAAAGACACTTCAACCAAAGAAGATAAACAGACAACAGTTATTCCTAAATGCACAGAAACAAATCATTTAATGGAAACAGGAAATACAGGAAAATGGTTTGATACAAAACAACAAGCAGTTGCATTTTATGAAAAAGAAATAAAAGAATGGGAAGAAAAATGGTTGAAAGATGAAATTGATGATGACACATATTATAAAAATTGCCCAGATGGGTATGAATATTGGAGTTGCCCACTATGTCAGAAGTGGACTTTAAATTTATATTATTAAAATAAAAATCAAAATTGGAACAAGTTTTGCACTTGTTCTTTTTTTATTTAAGGAGGATTTTAAAATGTTAAAAACAACAAATAAAAAGATATTAAATAAAATATTATCAGTTGTAATGTTTGTAATAACATTGTTTGGTGTAATACAACCTGTATTTGCTGCTTCAGGAAGTAGTAATTTTGTTTCAGGTCAATTTGCATCATATTATTTTACAACCGATAACAGCCATACGGATTATGGAATAATTATAAGAAAAATATATAATAGAAGTACAAAAGAATGGAAAACCGTATTTTGTGCAGAGCATGGTGTTGATATTGCAACAGGAGATGTTCATACAGGAACATATTTTACACCAACAAGTCCAGAACTAAAATATGCTTGTAAAATTGCTTATTTTGGTTGGTATGAAAAGTATGGAGATTATATTATTGATGGAGGAATAAGTGCCGATAGAAAAAAACAATATGCTTTAGTTCAACAATTTATTTGGGAATATTTAGGACAAAGTACGGCAACATTTACTAATTCTTCTGTTCAAAGCGATTATGTTGCTTTAAAAAATGAAATAACAAATAAAATAAATAATATGCAAAGAAAACCAAGTTTTAGTGACTCAACTATTACAATAGATGCAGGAGCAACTATAACATTAAATGATTCAAATGTTGTATTAGCAAATTATACGAGTTTAGATAAAACTGTAGATGGAATAAGATTTCAACATAACAAAGGCGAAAATACAATGAATATAACTGTTAGCGAAAATTTTAATGGCGAAAGTTATAAAGTATCTGACTCTATGATGAGAGATTGGGGATGTATTAAAGATGGAACACAAGATTATGACACAACAATGTTTATAGATTTCCCAAGTGGAGTACAAGACCAAATTTATTCATTAAATTACAATGATCCTGTGACTTTAACATTTAATTTAAAAGTAAATTCATTTGGTAAATTGGAATTAGCTAAAAAAGATAATAAAGGAAACTATATACCAAATACATCTTTTAAATTAAGTTATAATGCAGATATGTCTAATGATATTGGTACATATAAAACAGGAAGTAATGGAAAAGTAACAGTAGATAAATTAAGAAAAGGTACTATATATATTCAAGAAGTTGCAGTACCAGACCATTTAGTATTAGATACAACAATAAGAAGTAAAGAAATAAAAGTAAACGAAACAACAAGCTATGAGGCAACAAATAATTGGAAACAAGGATATATAAAAGTAGTAAAGAAAGATGCTGAAAGTGGTAAAGTTGTAAAACAAGCAGGTGTTGTATTTGATATATACAATTCTAATAACCAAAAGATTACAAGCATAACAACTAATACAAACGGAGTTGCGACATCTACTTTATTAGATTATGGAACATACTATGTAAAAGAAAACAAAGCACCAAATAAATATACAGTTAAAGTTGAAGTGAGTGAAAATGTTGGTGTAGTAGAAAATGGTAAAACTTATGAAATTAGTATATTAAATACAAGAGTAAAAGGAACAGTAAATATTTCAAAAGAAGATACAGAAACAGGAAAGAAAGCACAGGGAGAGGCAACTTTAAAAGGTGCAGTATATGGAGTTTATGCAAGAAATACAATATATGACCCTGCAGATAATAGTATAAAATACAATGCTAATGATAAAATTGGAGAATTAGTAACAGATGAAAATGCAAATGCAACTATGAGCAATTTATATTTAGGAGAATACTATTTAAAAGAATTAAAAGCTAGTAATGGTTATACATTAGATACAAACACATATAATTTTGATTTGACTTATGAAACTCAAAATGTAAGTGTAGTTACAAAAAATGTTACTGTAAAAGAAAGAGTGAAATCACAAGCATTTAGAATTATAAAAGTTTCAAGTGATACTAATGGAGAGGCAGAATTATTAAAAGGTGTTGAATTTACTATAAAATCTCAAAAAGACATTGATAAATATGGAAGTTGGGAAAAAGCACCTATTGCAAAAAATTATAAAGGCGAAGAAAGTGCAGTTTTAGTTACAGATGAAAAAGGTTATGCAGTAAGTGAAAGATTACCTTATGGAACTTATGTAATAAGAGAAACAAAAGTACCAGATAATAAATATAAAGTGCCAGACTTTACAGTAGTTGTATCTGAAGATAGTGACGAGCCACAGACTTGGAGAGTGTTTAATGATACTTCTTTTAGGTCAGTAGTAGCAATAGTAAAACAAGATGCAGAAACACAAAAAACTATAAAAGTAAGTGGTGCAAAATTTAAAATTAAAAATATAGAAACAGGAGAATATTTTGGGTATTGGTCATGGAATCCACTACCTGCATATATAAATTCTTGGGAAACAGATGAAACAGGAACAGTAATGACAGGGGAACAATTACCTGCAGGAAAATATCAATTAGAGGAAATAAAAAGTCCTAAAGGGTATTTAATATCAGAAACACCAGTACAATTTGAAGTAACAACTAATATAGCTTATGAAACATTACCAGATGGAAGTACACCAGTTATAACAGTAAAACAAAAAGATACATCAGTAAAAGGAAAAATAAATATAGAAAAGAGAGGCGAAGTATTAGTTGATTATAAAGATGGAAAATTTGTATATGAACAAAGAGGAATTGCAAATGCTAAATATGAAATATTTGCAAGAGAAGATATAAAAGATCCATCAAATGATGGAAAGACATTATACAAAAAAGGTACTGTTGTAGATACAATAACTACAAATGCAGAGGGAAAAGCAACATCAAAACAACTTCCACTTGGAGAATATTCTATAAGAGAAATAAAAGCTCCAGAGGGATTTGTATTAAGTGATAAAGTTGAAAATGTATCATTAGTATATAAAGACCAAAACACAGCAGTAGTATATGACAATGCTACATTTACTAATGAAAGACAAAAAGTTGAAGTAAAAGTAAACAAAAAAGATTATGACACAGAAGAAAGTATTTTTGGAGCAGAATTTACTCTATATGCTGAAAAAGATATAAAAAACTATAAAGGACAAGTTATTGTCAAAGCAGGAGAAAAAATAGAAATATCAACAAGTGATGAAAATGGTAATGTAGTATTTACATCAGATTTACCATTAGCAAATTTTGTAATAATGGAAACTAAAGCACCAAAAGGTTATGCAACATGTGATGAATTGATAGTAATAGATGCACAGTATAAAGGGCAAGATACAAAAGTTATAAAATTGGAATATGAATTGAAAAATAGAATAACTAAAGTAGAAATTTCAAAACAAGATATTACAGACTCATCAGAAATAGAGGGTGCAAACTTAACTGTATTTGAAAAAGAAAACAATGCAGCAATAGTTGATAGTTGGATATCAAGTAAAGAGCCACACTTAATAAAAGGATTAGAAGTAGGAAAAACATATATATTAAGAGAAACTATAAGTCCTTATGGATTCGCAGTTGCACAAGATATAGAATTTACAATTCAAGACACAGGTAATGTACAAAGTGTAGAGATGAAAGATGAAATTGTAGTTGGAAAATTACAATTTAATAAATATGGAGAAATTTTTAATCAAGTAATAACTGGACAAACAGAGTTTGGAAAAACAGAAAGTCCTATTTGGAATAAGTCAAATCTTACAGGTGCAGAAATAACAATTTATGCAAATGAAGATATTATAATAGGAAATACAACATATTATAAAAAAGGACAAATAGTACAAGTTTTAAAAAGTGATATGGAAGATGTCTTTAGTAATGAATTACCTGTTGGAAAATATTACTATGTTGAAACTAAAGTGCCTTATGGTTATATTGTAGATACTAATAAGCATTATTTCACAATAGAAGATAGCAAAATAAATGAAGTACAAATTATAAAATCTACTCTTGAAAATAATAGAGCAAAATTCAATATAGATATGAAGAAAATGCTCGAAGAACAAGAAATATTTAAAAATGCAAATGCATATAAAGATATAATTTTTGGAATTTATGCAAGAGAAGATATTTTGGACTACATGGGAAATGTTGCTATTGAAAAAGGAACAATGATAAGTACAACAGGAATTACAAAAGATGGATTATTAGAGCATATACCAGATTTACCAAACGGAACATATTTCATTAAAGAATTAGCAACAAATTCACAATATGTATTAAATGAAAATGAGTACGATTTTGAAGTTACTTATAAAGGCAAAGATATAACAGAATACACAATACAAATTACTGAAGATGGAATAATAAATAATGAATTAGCAAGAGGTATAATTCAAGTAAAAAAAGTAGATACATTAGATGAAAATAAAAAGTTAGAAAATGTAGAGTTCAATATTTCAGTAAATAAAGATATGAGTGAAATTATTGCTACAGAAAAAACAAATAATGAGGGCATAGCAATATTTGAAAATCTAGAATTAGGAACTTATTATATACAAGAAAAAATGCAGGTAAATGGCTACATATTAAATGATGCAATTTATGAAATTGCGATTAAAGAAAATGGAGATAATTTTACTATTACTTGTGAGAATAAACCAACTGAAATAGAATTTTCAAAAGTTGATGAAACAGGTGTAAAAGAATTAGTTGGTGCTAAATTACAAATAATTGATAAAGAAACAAATGAAATAATAGAAGAATGGGTATCAACAGAAGAATCTCATAAAGTGAATTATTTAATAGAAGGTAAAGAATATATTATGAGAGAAATTACAGCACCTTATGGTTATGAAATTGCAGAGGAAATAACTTTTATAATGAATGATGGAATAAAAGTTACTATGAAAGATGACCTTATTTTAAAAACAATTCAATTAACTAAAATTGATAAAGAAACTAAAGAAATAATTAAGGATAATTTTACTTTTGGCTTATATGAAGATAAAGAATGTACTAAACTAATACAACAAATAGATTCAAATGCTAAAGAGGGAACTATTACTTTTAAGGACATGAAATTTGGAACATACTATGTAAAAGAAATTACAGCACCAAAGGGATATATAAAATCAGATAAAGCTATAAAAATAGAAATAAATGATAAAGGTGTATTTATCAATAAAAAAGAAATACAAGAAGATAATTCCATATATAAATTTGAATTTGAAAATGTACTAATGGATACACCAAAAACATCAGATGACAGAAATACAATACTTTATATTATAGCATTTATAATGTCAGCAGCAGGAATTATAATAATTAGCATAGCAGAACATAAAAGAAGAAAAAACAATAAACAAAAATAATTTGTAAAGGTGGCTTTTAAAAGGCCACCTTTCCTATTACGAAAGTAGGTGGAAAATGGCTAGATATTCAAGAAATCAAAAAGATAAATCAATAGATAAACTGAAACATATAAATATAACTAGTGAAAAAGATATTTTAAATGTTAAATTATCTGAACTAAAGAAAATAAATAAAATAGAAGAAATTGAAAATCTAACAATAAAAGATATTGAAATAATATGGGAGATGCAAGATGCAATAGAAAGTAAGACATTATTAAAATTTTTTACAGATACCAAATAGGAACGGAGGTGCAAAATGGGAAAAATCAAAGAAACAAGAAAATTATATAAAGATACTATAAATCAAGTTACAAAAAGTGAAGAAAATTGGATAGCATTTTTGGATAGTGCCTCTTGGAATTTTAAATATAAATTTACAGATCAGATTTTAATATTTGCACAAAGACCAGATGCAACGGCTTGTGCCGAAATGGAAAACGAGTGGAATAAAAAATGTCATAGATGGGTTAATAAAGATGCAAATGGAATATTTGTACTCTCAAAAGATGAAAATAGTCCATATCCATTTAGATTAGTTTTTGATGTATCAGATACTCACAATGCTAAAGGAACAGAATATAAATTGTGGAGTGTAAAACCAGAATATGAGCAAGAAATTATAGAAACATTAGACAGTACATTTGGTGCTGAAACAGAAGAAAATAGTTTAGCAAAATGTATTGTAGTAAATGCTTATAATATGGTAGCAGATAATATTCAAGACTATATGATCTCAATACAACAATATAAAAAGGGTACTTTATTAGAAAATGTTAAAAATGATGAAATGTTTAATATTTTAGTTCCAACAGTATGGGCAAGTGTTTCATATATGATGATGAAAAGGTGTGGAATTGATGCTCAAAAAGAAATAAATATACAAGAATTTAGTTTTATCAAAAATTTTGATAGTGATAAAATAATTACAATACTAGGAACTGCAACAAGTGAAATTGCTGAAATGGGATTAAGAGAAATTGCAAAGACAGTAATAAATCTGCAAAATGAAGAAAGAAATCAAAATCGCACATTTGTTAAAAATCAAAAACAAGAGTATTCTAATAATAAAGAAATTGATAAGGGAGGAATTGAAAATGAACGAGAAAATAGAGTACACGAAAGTGGGAGATTACAACATACCAAATCTAGTGATGGAGAAAGAGAAAATACCAAATGGCAAATACGCAAGAATGAAACTGCATTATCTAATGAATCACAAACACGCAGAATATTCGATATTATTGATGGACAAAAAACTGAACAAAGAATTGACAGAAGTTCAAGAGAAAGCAACAGAGATGATAAAACGAATAGTAGAAAAATTAGCGAAACAAGATGGAGTAACGGAGGAAATGAAAGCACAAAATCAAATGAAGTGGACAGGTCTAATGAACAACTATTTATTGACAGCAGAGGAACAAGTAGTGAGGGAACTAATTTATATTTAGAACAGAATAATCGTAATTTTTGGAAACGAGATAGTAATTCTAATGTACCAATATTTGATGATGAAGATACAATAAGTAAAATACTAAATAATGCACCAAGTGTTTTGAAATATGAGAAATTGTTAGAAGTGTATAATAAATTTAATAGTACAGAAAAATCAATAGAATATATTAAAAACACATTAGGAGATGCTTATACAGAATATGAAATTGAAGAAAATCAAAGAGTAGGATATAAAGCTTATGATAATGGCTTACTTCTATGGAAAGGCAAATATTTACAAAGGACAGAAGAATGTTTCGTAAATTGGGATACTGTACCAGAATATTTATTTGCAGAAACAATGCTAAAATCTAATGAAAATTTTGTAAATGATTTTATACCAACTGAACAAGAACAAGTAGTAGAGAGAATTGAAACAAGTTCTCTCTTTAATTTTACGCAAGAAGATATAGATGCAGTATTAAAAAGAGGTAGTGGCTTTGAAAATGGAAAGTTTAGAATATATGAACAATTAACTAAAGGATTATCTAGTAAGGAAAATGCAGAATTTTTGAAAAAAGAATATGGCATTGGAGGATTTAGTGAAGAAAATGTTGGTTGGGTAGATTATAGTGCTAAAGGAATAAAATTATCAAAAAAGGTCATGTCAGAAAAAGAAGAAACACTTTTATTGACATGGAAGGAGGTCGAAAATCGAATAAGGGAACTTATTAGTTCAGAACGATATTTCAATACTCAAGAACAAGATGAATATTACGATTGGTTAGATGCAAATGGAATAAAGACTATAAATGAAATAATAACAGATGAAGATTATGAGTTTGCAAAGAGATTACATTCATATATAAAAGACTATGATATTATAGCTTATAATGCGAATTTTCCAATAGAAAATACGGAAGATGAAAATATAGAATTACTGAAAGCAGATATAAATGATGAATCTAATATTAAAGATTATATTGACTTTTCAAAAGCAAGTTATGAGGATTTAGATTATGATGATGAAATAACAGTAGAGGGAAAATCGTTATTAGTAGAACTAGAAAAAAGATTACCGAATTATGAATTTCATAATGGAGATATTGTATTTATAGGCACAGAAGAATATGAAATAAGAACTATAAATGATGAAAGAGCAGTTTTAGTTGATATTTCATTTCCTTTAATTACAAAAGAAATGCCAAAAGAAGAATTTGATAAAAAGGTAAAAGAAAATCCTGCAAATGATAAATTAAGAACTGGAACAAGAAAAAATGACATAGAAGAAATACAAGAAATTATTGATAAAGAAGTACCAAAGGAAGAAAAAATACAACAAGAAATAGAAACTGAAAAAGCAGCACAAGAAGAAAAGTTAAAACCTAATATAAAACATAAAAGAAGAAATAAGATAGAATATTTTGACTTGCATCCAGAAGTTCCAATGCAGGACAGACATAATTTTAAAATACAAAATAATGATTTAGGAATAGGTACAAAAAAAGAAAAATATCGAAATAATATAGAGGCAATAAAAGTATTAAAATTATGCGAAGAACAAAATAGATATGCAACACCAGAAGAACAAGAAATATTATCGAAATATGTTGGTTGGGGTGGTTTGCAAGAGGCATTCGATAGTAGAATTGATGAGTGGAATGCAGAATATAAAGAGTTAAAATCATTACTAACTGAAAAAGAATATGAAAATGCAAGTAAATCAGTTCTTACAGCATTTTATACACCACCAATAGTTATAAAATCAATATATAAGGCATTAGAAAATATGGGATTACAAAGAGGAAACATATTAGAGCCAAGCTGTCGGAATAGGAAATTTTATGGGAATGATACCAGATACATTAGCAGATTGCAAAATGTATGGTGTAGAATTAGATAGTATTTCTGGAAAAATAGCAAGTCAGCTATATCAAAAAAACACAATAGCAGTAAAAGGTTATCAAGATGTAGAACTTCCAGACTCGTTTTTTGATGTATCAATCGGAAATGTACCATTTGATAATTTTAGACCTTATGATAAAAAGCATAATAAAAATAACTTTGTACTTCATGATTATTTCTTCGCAAAAACTTTAGATAAAGTTAGACCAAATGGAGTAATAGCATTTATCACAACTAAAGGTACATTAGATAAAGAAAATGAAACAGTAAGAAAGTATATTTCTCAAAGAGCAGAACTAATAGGAGCAATAAGATTACCTAATAATACATTTAAGAAAAATGCTGGAACAGAAGTAACTACAGATATTATATTTTTAAAGAAAAGAGATAAAGTTACTGACATTGTAGATGACTGGGTACAACTAGACACAACGGCAGATGGTATAAAAATGAATAAATATTTCATTGACCACCCAGAAATGATTTTAGGAAAAATGGAAATGAAATCAACTCAATATGGCGATATGGATTCTGTTTGTACTCCGTATGAAAATGCAAATTTAGAAGAATTACTGAATAATGCAATAGAAAATTTAGATGAAGAAATAGAAGATTATCAAATAGATTTTATTGATGATGAAGAAACAAGCATACCTGCAGATCCAAGTGTAAGAAATTTCTCATATACAATAGTAGATGAACGAGTGTATTATAGAGAAAATAGTCAAATGTATTTGCAAGAACTACCATTAACAACTGTAAATAGAATAAAAAGCATGATAGCAATTAGAGATTGCGTAAGGAACTTAATCGAATTACAAATTGATGATGGCTCTGATGAAGAAATAAAAGAACTTCAATTAAGACTAAATAGCTTATATGATAATTTTTCAAAGAATTATGGACTAATAAATAGTAGAACAAATGAAAGAGCATTTTCGGAAGATAGTAGCTATTATTTATTATGCTCATTAGAAATATTAAATGAAAACAAACAATTTGTTAGAAAAGCAGATATGTTTTCAAAAAGAACTATAAAACCTCATAAAGTAATTTCAAGAGCAGACAATAGTGTTGATGCTCTTATTTTATCTATATCAGAAAAAGCTAAAGTAGATATAGAATATATGCAACAATTAACAGGAAAAAAAGAAGATGTGCTTGTAAAAGAGTTAGAGGGAAGTATTTATAAAGACCCTATAAGTGAAGAATATGTAACTGCAGATGAATATCTTTCTGGTAATGTTAGACAAAAATTAAGTATTGCACGAAGATTTGCAGAAAACAATCCAGAGTATGAAACAAATGTAAATGCTTTAGAAAAAGTAAAAATAAAAGATTTGTCAGCCAGTGAGATAAGTGTAAGACTTGGAGCAACTTGGATTCCTACAACAGATATTGAAGAATTTATGTTTGAACTATTAGAAACTAATAAACACAAAAGAGATAGAATAGGCGTACATTATTCTCAATATACATCAGAATGGAACATAAGTGGTAAAAGTGAAGATTTAGGAAATGTAAAGGCAATAAATACTTATGGTACAGTAAGAGCAAATGCTTATAAAATCATTGAAACTACATTAAATTTAAAAGATGTTAGAATATTTGATACTGTTATTGATATTGATGGAAAAGAGCAAAGAGTTTTAAATACAAAAGAAACTGCAATAGCACAAGCGAAACAAGAACTAATAAAAAATAAATTTGAAGAATGGATTTGGAAAGACCAAGCTAGAAGAGAAAGATTAGTAAAATCATACAATGAAAAATTTAATTGTATAAGACCTAGAGAATATGATGGTCAGTATATAACATTTGGTGGAATAAATCCAGAAATAAGTTTAAGAAAACATCAAGTAAATGCTATTGCTCATATATTATATGGTGGTAATACATTATTAGCACACGAAGTTGGTGCAGGAAAAACATTTGAAATGGTAGCAGGTGCTATGGAAAGCAAAAGACTTGGACTTTGTAACAAGTCTTTATTTGTTGTTCCAAATCATATTATAGAGCAATTTGCAAGTGAATTTTTACAACTATACCCATCAGCAAATATATTAGTTGCAACTAAAAAAGATTTTGCAACAAATAATCGTAAGAAGTTTTGCAGCAAAATAGCAACAGGAGAATATGATGCAATAATAATTAGTCATAGTCAGTTTGAAAAAATACCAATGTCAAAAGAAAGACAAGAAAAAATACTGCAAAGACAAATAAACGATTTATCATTAGGAATAAATGACCTAAAAAATAATGATGGAGAACATTATTCTATAAAACAGCTAGAAAAAAGCAAAGAGAAGATAGAAGAAAAATTAAAAAAACTAAACGATCAAAGTAGAAAAGATGATGTTATAACATTTGAACAATTAGGGTGCGATAGAATTTTTGTAGATGAGGCACATTATTTTAAAAATCTATTCTTATTTACAAAAATGCGTAATGTTGGAGGAATAGCACAGTCAGAAGCACAAAAAAGCTCCGACTTATTTATGAAATGTCAGTATTTAGATGAACTTACTGGAGGAAAAGGAATTGTATTTGCAACAGGAACACCTATCTCAAATTCAATGGTTGAAATGTACACTATGCAAAGATATTTGCAATACAACTCTTTAGAAGAAAGAGATTTATTACAATTTGATAGTTGGGCATCTACATTTGGAGAAACAGTAACTGCAATAGAACTTGCTCCAGAGGGAACAGGTTATAGAGCAAAAACGAGATTTGCTAAATTTTATAATCTTCCAGAATTGATGAGTATGTTCAAAGAAATTGCAGACATACAAACTGCTGAAACATTGAATTTACCTGTACCTAAAGCCAACTTTCATAATATTGCAGTAAAGCCAAGTGATATACAAAAAGAAATGGTTGAAGGACTTGGAGAAAGAGCAGATGCAATAAGAAAAAAACAAGTTGATTCAAAAACAGATAATATGCTGAAAATTACTAATGAGGGAAGAAAATTAGCATTAGACCAAAGATTGTTAAATGAAATATTACCAGATTTTGAGAATAGTAAAGTTAATATCTGTGCTAATAACATATATGAAATATGGGAAAAGAACAAAGAGAAAAAATCAACACAATTAGTATTTTGTGATTTATCAACACCAAAAGTTCTAGGAACAGATGATAATCCATTTGAAATGGAAGAAAAAGATGGGAAAATGCAATTAAAAGAGCGACCTTTTACAGATGTATATACAGATTTAAAAAGAAAATTGATTTCAAAAGGAATACCAGAAAATGAAATAGCATTTATTCATGATGCAAATACTGAAACAAGAAAAAAGGAATTATTTGCTAAAGTTAGAACAGGACAAGTTCGAGTTTTAATGGGTTCTACAAATAAAATGGGTGCAGGAACTAATGTGCAAAGTAAAATTATAGCATTACACCATCTAGACTGTCCGTGGCGACCTGCTGACCTTACACAAAGAAATGGTAGAGGTATAAGGCAAGGAAACGAAAATGATGAGATAGACATATATACTTATGTAACAGAGGGAACATTTGATGCATATCTATATCAGTTAGTAGAAAACAAGCAAAGGTTCATATCACAAATAATGACATCAAAAGCAATAGTGCGTTCGGCAGAAGATATTGATGAAAAAGCATTATCTTATGCAGAAATTAAAGCTCTTGCAGCAGGAAATCCGTTGATAGTAGAAAAAACAAATTTAGATGCAGAAGTATCAAAATTAAAGTTGATAAAACAAAGCTATTTAAGTCAAATATATGCTCTTGAAGATGCAATAGTAAAATATTATCCTGTTGAAATAAAGAAAAATGAAGATTTAATAAAAGATACACAGGAAGATATTAAAGTAGTAGAAGAAAATACAAAAATAGATAATGAAGAAAAATTTTCTCCTATGATTTTGAAAGATAAACAATATAATAAAAAAGAAGATGCAGGAAAAATATTATTAGAAATTTGTAGTAATAAGGACAACAAAGATTTAGAAGAAATTGGAGAATATCGAGGATTAAAAATGTATCTTGAAATTGTATGTGGAGATTTCATTTTAAGTTTGAAAAACAAATCTTCTTATATTGTTAAATTGGGAAGGGATGTGTATGGAAATATAACAAGAATTGAAAATGCAATAGCAGATATGGGAAAGATAGTAGAAAATGCCACAGTAAAACTAGAAAATCTTAACCAACAATTTGAAAATGCTAAAAAAGATGTAAAAATACCATTTGATAAAGAACAGGAATTACAAGAGAAAACGAATAGACTAAACGAGCTGAACAAAGAGCTAGAAATAAATGACAAAGAAAATGAAATTATAGATGATGATATACAAGAAACACAAGAAAATAATTCTCCAGAAAAAGAATGTCAAGACTATGAAAAAGATGATTTTAGATAAATCACACATTTGTAATTGTTTTAGTATCTCTTTATAATTTGTGCAAGGAGGTAAAAGATATGGAAGATAATGAAACATTATTAGACAAGCTATTTGAAATTCGCAGTGAAGAATTTAATGCAACCTTTGCAGAAGAACATAAAAAACAAATGGAGCTAAATCAAACACAAGAAAAAAAGACAGACTTATACGAAACCATTAAAAAGGCTTTTAATTTTAGTGAAGAAAAACTTTTAAAAATATTAGAGGCAATTAACGAATATGAAGGAGCATTTATATCAGAAGTGGATTTTATGAGCAAGAAATATTACAAGTTAGGATTTTCAGATGCACAAGATTTAAAAAAAGAATGTAAAGAGATAGGAGAACAAAATGGAAAAGTTATTTAAAATACCAATGTTGAAAAGAATGTATCAAGCTAGATCAGAAGAACTTGAAAAATATATCAATAATTCGAATGATAATAAAAATAAGTTGAATGATCTAGAACAAAAAATTAAATCTATACTAAATTATATACCAGGAGAACATTATGCTGCTATTGAATCAGAGATGGACAATATACTAATGGAAATACAGGAATATGCAAATTATTGGAATGAACATTTTTACAAATGTGCAGTTGTAGATACTGTAAGAGCAAATGAAGAAATAAGACAAGAAATGGAGAAATGCAATGGAAAAATTTATGAATAGTTGTATAAATGAAT
>JAZNOG010000060.1:0-8664 GCA_045580645.1 Bacilli bacterium | reverse complement strand
GTCTTCAAATATCTTTTCAAGTTTTGCTGCGTGTTCTTGTGCATATATATCTATACTTGCACTGTTAGAAAACCATATCCCATTTTTTCTCTTTTTCTTTTGATTTTTGTTTTTTAATTCTTCCATACTACCACCTTTTTTTGCATTAAAGCATTAGGGCCCTTTTTATGCTTAAATGCTACAAACTATTTTACTTTGTTTGCTAATTTTTTTGCCATTTTTTTGGCAAAGCTTTTTTCTTTTTTGAAGTTTGGCCACCATAAGAAGCATGAAGGCGGATCAATTGTTAATCTTGGCATTATTTTCACCTCTTTTCTTTAAATATATTTCTTTTATAATTATTACTAATATCATCACTATAAAATAATCTAGTGACGTTAAAAATCTGTTTATTAACCCAATTGCATCATAATTTACAAATCTAATTTTATATAAATAACATACAGATTGAACAATTGCATTAACTATAAATGCAATTGTTCCATAAATTATATATTTCCAATTTTTGTGTCCATAAAAATAACAATAACCAATTATAAAAATTATTATAAAAATTTGTGATAATGCATAGTCAAAAATATTTACAACAATAATATTCAATGTCAAATATAGAATAGCATATTTAATTGTTTTCTTAAAATCTTTCACCTTAACAACTAATAGTATAGTCGCATAAAAATTAAATAGATTTAGTAAACAACCTAAAATAAATTCTATTACTACTCCATAATTTATTTTAGATAAATTTTCTGCAGTAATTCTATAGTATGGAAATCCTATACTTTCTAAAAACACATTTATAATTATTAAACTAACCATAAATATAAATAACCATACTGCTATTTTTGCAATTTTTTCATTAATTCCTAACCATTTCAAAAACTCTTTCATAACACATCTCCTTCATTATAATTTATTTGCCGGAACTTTATGCGCAATCTATGCGCAAATTATTGTTTTTTTGACATTTTTTTCCATTTTCTAGAATTATTTTATCATTTTATATGCTTTTTTCAAAGAAAATGTTATAAAAAAAACAGATTTTATTTTTCTGTTTCTTTCTCTTTTTTTTCTTTTATTATTCCAGTTCTAAATATTATCCATAGTATTAAGAATAATATTAGCAAATATATATATTTTCCTATTGTTTTGTCTTTTAATATATAAATTATGGAGGCTGCCGCAAATAATATATTCATTCCATAAATTGCTAAAACTGTGTTTCTATGTGATAATCCTAAATTTAATAATTGATGATGTAAATGACATTTATCCGGAAGATATACCGGTTGTTTTTTTAATATTCTTCGTATTATTGCAAATAGTGTATCTAATATAGGTATTCCAAGTATTAGAAGTGGAACGAAAAACGAAATAAATGTTGCTGTTTTAAATCCTAATAATGAAATAGTTGCTATCATAAATCCTTGGAACATTGAACCTGAGTCCCCAGAAAAAATTGTCGCTGGGTGAAAATTATGATATAAAAATCCTAAAGTTGACCCTAACATTATAAATGCTAAAGTTATTTCGAGTCCACCAATCGTGCTTTTAATAAACGCAATTATTCCTATTGTTAAGTAAAATATTGCACATGTTCCACTTGATAAGCCATCTAAGCCGTCTATTAAATTTATTATATTAATACAACCTAGAACAAATATTATTGTTATTAACCAAGCTAAATATCCAAAATTTATTGTTAAACCAAATATTGTTATTTTATCTAAAATTATATTCCCATAAAAAATCAAAACACATGCTGCAATTATTTGTCCTAATAATTTTGTTTTTGCATCTAGAGGTCTTATATCATCTATTACGCCTACTAATATAATAATAAAGCCTCCTATTAAAATCGAATTCATTTGGATGCTATGAACTCCAAAGAGCATATATCCAAATAAAAATCCTAAAAATATTCCTAATCCACCTAGCCTTGGCATTGGTTTTTTATGCACTTTTCTTTTATTAGGAATATCCATTGCTCCAATATGTTTTGCTATTTTTTTAATGTAAAAAGTTATTGCTAATGTAAATATTAAACATGTTAAAATTATTAATATAATATGTTTGTAATTTGTTAAATCTAACATATAACCACCTAGTTGTTATTATATCATGTTTTAATTATTTTGTAAATTTTGTAAAAAAGAAAGCAAATATTAAATTTACTTTCATTATTTTTTATAATTTTTAATCTTTATCTACATAGTTGATTTTTTCTAATAAAATTCCTGTTCCTTTTGCTACGCAAAATAAGGGATCTTCTGCAATATAAACCGGAACTTTTAACTCTTCTTGCATAACCTCTTTTAAGTCCTTTAGTAACGCTCCACCACCTGTTAATGTTATTCCATTTTCCATTATATCTGAGGATAATTCTGGGGGTGTTTGTTCCAAAACTTCTTTTGTAGCGGAAATAATTTTTTTAACACTTTCTCGCAGTGCTTCTTCTATTTCATCGCTTGTTATTGTAATTGTTTTAGGTAGTCCTCCAATTAAATCCCTACCCCTTATATCCATTTTTTCTTTTTTTGGAGTTTTTTTTGCTGTTCCAATTCCCTTTTTTATATTTTCTGCTGTTTTTTCTCCAATTAAAAGTTTATGTTTTTGTTTTATGAAGTTTATTATATTTTCATCAAATAAATTGCCTGCTGTTTTTATTGACAAACTTGTTACGATATCTCCAAGGGATAAAACTGCTATATCTGTTGTTCCTCCACCTATATCTACTATCATTGTTCCTTTTGGTTTGCCTATGTCTAACCCTGCTCCTAAAGCAGCGACTTTTGGTTCTTCTTCTACAAATACTTTTTTTGCTCCTATTCTTTCTGCCGCTTCTTTAATTGCATTTTTTTCTACTTTAGTAATATTAGATGGGCAACATATTATTATTCTTGGTTTAAACATTTTATTTTTTATATTTATTTTTTTTAAAAGATAATCAAGCAAAGTTTCTACCATTTCAAAATCTGCAATTACTCCATCTTTCATTGGTTTTATTGCTTTTATTTTCCCAGGCGTTCTTCCAAGCATTTCATTTGCTTCTTTGCCAAACGCTATAGGTCTTTTATTTTCTTCATCATATATCAAGACACTTGGTTCATCTAAAATTATTCCGTCTTCTTTCGAATATACCAGAATATTTACTGTTCCCAAATCTATTCCATAATCTTTAGAGAACATTAAAACTTACCTATATTTTCTTCAAAGTATTTTTCTGGATCTATATGTTTATTGTTTTTATACAATTCAAAATGTAAATGATTCCCGAGATTGCTATTAAAATTATTCTTGCCACTTTGCGCTATTTGTTGTCCTTTTGATACTGTATCATTTTCGCTTATTATTATTTCACTTACACTTTGATATACACTTATTAAACCGTTGTTATGCTCAATTTTTATTGTTTTTCCAGTTATATCATCTTCTGTTATTGATATAACTTTTCCATCTGCTACTGAAAATACTTTAAATATTTCTTTACTTACATAATTTACTCCTGTGTTTTGAATATATGTTCCTTCATAATAAACAATAGATTGTTCTTGTTTTTCTTTTTCTGCTTTATAGTCATAATAATTTTCACCTATTGTTACTGTTTCATCTTTGTATGGTCTCATTATTTCTTTTGTTTCTTCTTCTCTTATAACTGGAATTATATTATCTGTTAATATTTCATAAGATACATATGTGTAATTGTTACTTAATATTTCTCCAGCAATATTTTTTGATTGAATCAAAACGTAACTTATTAACAACAATAAACTAAGACTCATAAAAAAAATCCCTTGGCCCATATATTTTTTAATTTTTTTTTCTTTCATAAAATCACCCTATTAAAAGTTTTACCAATTAATAGGGTTTTATTCATTTTTTTAAAAAATTTTTATATTTATCAAACAATCATAAAAAAACTGAGTTACTAAATAGATTATAGATATTGCCAAAAAGAAGTAAAATAGTCTTGCTTTTAGTTCTTTGTTTTTTTTAAATATTATATTTATATTTACTGATTCTAGTGAATATATAATTATCGGTGTTAGAACTAAATATAGTATAAATTTAGTCATTTATCTTCTTCCTCATATTTTTTAATATCGTTTATTCTTTTTTGATATTTTTTTTCTTTTTCATAGGGCGTATTTAAAAAAATTTCTATCATTTTTTTTATTTTAATTATATTTATTTTACTAGATAAGGCAATAACATTTGCATTGTTGTGTTTTTTTGCATAATATGCTTCTTCTTTATTTGATATTTTTGCACACATAACATTTTTTACTTTATTTAATGCGATAGACATTCCAATACCTGTTCCACATATTGCTATTCCTAGATCTATTTGTTTATCTTTGATTGATTCACCAAGTATAAAGGCATATTTTGTATAATCTACGTTTTCCTCTGTGTCTGTTCCATAATCAATTATTTCATAGTTTTTTGATTCCAAATATTTTTTTATTTTATTTTTTAAATTTATTCCTCTGTGATCTGATGCTAATCCTATTTTCATTTTTCCACCTCAAGTATATTATACAATATAAAAAAAAATAAATGAAGATTTCTTCACTTATTTTAAATTATATTTCTTATTAAATTTTTCTACATTTCCTGTTAATACTTTTCCGCCTTGTTTTCCAGTATATACTGGGTGACATTTTGAGCAAATTTCAATATGTATTTCTGATGTTTTTTTAGTTGAATTTGCAAAAAATTCTTCTCCACATGAGCAAATAAATTTTACAGGTTGTGATTCTTTATGTATTCCTTTTTGCATTTTGTTGTCTCCTTCCGCCATGACATTTAAGTCATAGTAATAATAATTCTTGTCTATTGTAGCAAACTTTTTTCGATTTTGCAAGGATTATTCGCAAATTTTTATATCTGCTCCTACATTTTGTAATTTTTCTATTATTCCTTCATATCCTCTTAGAATATGCTCTATGTCAGTTATTGTTGTAGTTTTTTCTGCAATTAATCCCGCAAGAACTAGGGCTGCGCCTGCTCTTAAATCTGTTGCAATAACTTCTGTTCCTATTAATTTTGTAGGACCTTTTATTATTGATGTTCTATTCTCTACTTCTATATTAGCACCCATATTATTTAAGTGTTTCACATGCATAAAACGATTTTCCCAAATATTTTCTGTTAACTTTGATGTTCCATTACATTGTGTTAATAAAACTGAAAATGGTTGTTGCAGATCCGTTGGAAAGCCTGGAAAATATGATGTTTCTAAGTCTATACTTTCTAATGGCTTCTCTTTTTTACAAATTATATAATCTTCATCTTTTATAACATTTATGCCTGTTTTTTCTATATTTTCTAACAATGATTCTAAATGTTCAAAAACAACATTACTTATTTTTAGGTTTTCTCCAATTAAAGCACTTGCAAGAATATATGTTCCTGCTTCTATTCTATCTGGTATTACTTCAATAAATCCCGATTTTAATTTTTCCACACCCTCGATTGTTATAATACTAGTTCCTGCTCCTGTTATCTTCGCACCCATGTTGTTTAATAGTTCTGCAACATTTATTATTTCAGGTTCACATGCTGCATTTTCTAATGTTGTTATTCCTTCTGCTTTTACAGCAGCAAGCATTATATTTATTGTTGCACCAACTGAGGCTACATCTAATTTTATGTTTGAGCCTTTCAATTTATCTGCTTTTATTATATATTTATTCCCTTGTTCTATTACAGTTGCTCCTAATTTGTTAAATCCTTCTAAGTGTAAATTAATTGGTCTTGCTCCGATGTTGCATCCTCCTGGAAAAGACATTTCTACATATTTATATTTTGAAAGTAACGCTCCCATAAAATAATATGATGCCCTTAATTTTTTTGCTATTTCCTCGGGAATGCTTTTATTTTCCATAAGGGTTGCATCTATTATCATTGTCTCAGTTGCTCTTTGAACTTTAACATTTAAAAAATTTAGTATTTCTTCTAATGCATTTGTATCTGAGATTTCTGGAACATTACAAATTGTTACGGTTTCGTCGCTTAAAATTGATGCTGGTATTAGTGCCACTGCTGCATTTTTAGCACCACTTATTCTGATTGTTCCGTTTAATTTTTTTCCGCCATTTATTATTATTTTTTTCATAGGTACTCCTTCATTATGCTATCTTTAATACTTTTTTATTATAGCATCTTTATTTTAATATATGAATTTCATTGTTTTAGGTTACTATCACGGTTTTTGTGTTGCCATTCATATCTTTTAATACTAACTGGTTTTATAAAACCTCATATTTATATTATCATAGTTTTGTTTAATATTAAAGATTTTTCTTCAAAATAAAAAGTATCATTATGATACTTTAAAACATTTCTATTATTTTATCTAAGCGATCTAAAACTCGATATCCTTTTCCATTATTTTTTTTGGAAAATCTAACAGGAATTCCTCCATCTTGTTCCCATTCTCTTAAATTTCCGGCATAGTCATCTATTAAAATTGCATCTTTTGTGTGAACCATTTTTGTTTTTGATATTTCTTTAGGACATGGAATAATTGTTATATCTTTAAAATGTTTTCTTAAATATCTTATTTTTGCTACAGCTTCTTCTAAAGAATTAATATGCGTTAAAATATTTAAATTAAACTTGTCACTGTCTATTATTTTTTGAATACAACTAATACTATCATTTATTATTAATTCATCTGTTACTAGTTCATTCCAATTATAATCTTGGAAAAACTTTAATATATCTTTTTCTTCTATTATGTGTCTTTCTTCTAAGTCTTTATATAATTTTGTAATAGTATCTAAAACTACTCCATCAAAATCTATGTATAAGTTTATTTTTTCCATATTAACCTCCCTATTAATTTAATTATATGAAAAAAAAAGAAAAAAGTCATCCTTTTTTCTTAATTACATACACATGTTTTTCCTGTTGAAGTTGAAATTTTTGTTTCTCTTGTTTTTCCAGTTTTTGTCCAACCATCTAAACTTGTTTTTGTAGACCATTTATATCTAATGCTATTTACTGTCTTATAAACTGGCGTTGCATCTTTTTTTGTTGTTTTTATTTCATATTTGTAACATACTTTTCCAATTCTTTCATCATAGCCTGCTGGACATTTATAGCCTGTTAATACTTTTGTCGTTTCTGGATAACACATATTATTCTTTAAATTATATCCAGATGGACAAGATAATTTTTCTTCAACAACTGCTTCTTTTAAAATTGTTCTTGTTTTTGTATGATATAAATATTCATATTCTGTTCCTACTGGAATTTTATCTGATACATATCCTACAAATGTTTTTTTCTTACCATATACTGGAATTTCTCTTTCTTCTACATTACATGTTGCTTTCAATTCTTCTGTTGTTTGTGTAACTTTATTTAAGCTTCTTGTATATACTTCAAATATATAATAAGGTTTTAAAGTGCAAGTAGCTCCACAACTATCAAAATCCATTCCTACAAATTCATATTTAGTTGAGTTTGTTGGTGTTGGAACATAATCATATATTTTTCTTCCTTGTGATACCCAACTTCCGTATTGATATACTGTTTGTGAAGTGCTGTCTTTATAGTAATTAAATCCAGAACAAAGATATTGTTTATATGTTCCTACTTTGTTATCATATGTTATTTCATAAATTGGTTTAGTTTTATCTTCAATTACTTGATATTTTGTATATTTTTTAGCACCATTTTTTTCATTCCATACTAATCCATTAATACCCCACTTAATGTTGTTGTTATTTGGATCATATGTCTTATTGTCTGACCAATCTGACCAATCACTATATACTGCTTCTTCAATTACTTTTTCTGTCACTGTTGGTTTGATTGGTTGATTTTCTTTATATACAGGTATTGCATCTGTCTTTATTGTTGTTTTTGTTTCTTTGACACATTTATTTCCTTTTAATGTGTATCCTTTAGAACATTTATAACTACTTACTATTTTTTCTTGAACTTCTTTTTGGTATTGATATTCTTTTGCTATTTTTGTGCAATTATTTTCATCACATTTATCATAACATCCCATGTGTTCAACAATATAACTTTCTTCTTGTGAACATACTAAATATACTTTCATTTCATATTCTGTTTTTGTTTTTGTTATTTCTACATATGATTTATTTAAATCACATTCTTTGCCATATTTATCTACAAATGGTAATAATAAGTTTTTATCTAACATTTCTTTTAATGTTATTTTTACTTTATCCCCAACATTTTGTGGTAGTCTTTCATTTGTAAAATATGTTTCTGCTGCATCTTTCATTGAATTAATATTGTTTCTAAATACATCTTGATAAAGTGTTTTTAGTGATTCTTTTGTCGGAAATAACCACACTAATAGAAAGATAAATACAACTATTATTAATAATTTTATTAAAGCCGATATTAAACCTGTTCCGCGACTTTTTCTTTCTTCATTATACATATTTTTACCCCCTTAATTTTTAATGTCTAGTTCTTACTAAACCTTCTTGTTCTAATCCGTCTAATTCTTCTTGAGAAATATATTCTTCTTCAACAATATATGTTTCATTGTTTGAAACTACTGGTTCTACATATGAAGTTTGTTCTACAACTGGTTCTGGTGCTACTGTTTTTTCTTCTACAATTATTACTGTTTCTTCTATTTCTTCTTGTGGAATGTATTCTTCTATTGTT
>JAZNOG010000059.1:0-23803 GCA_045580645.1 Bacilli bacterium | reverse complement strand
AATTGATATTATGTTAAGTTCTTAATAAAAAGAAATAATTATAATTAATATAGATCCTTCTCTTCATTATTATTTAATACTTTTATTTTATATTTTCTTAAGTTATCTAAATCTACTTTATAATTTTCTAATTTAATAAATACATTCAACCAAATATGTGCTTTTATTAGCTGCAAAATATAATATATTAGTAAAAATAAACTAATACCTAATAGAATATATAATAATTCTACCGACAAAATGAATTCTAACATAATTCCCCACCTCTATTTTCTTTCATCGTCTTTCACATATTTTGCATAAATTAAAGTAAATATAGAAAAAACTATAGTAAACATTAATAATCTATATAATGGTGTGTAATCTCCACATCCAATTTTTTCGAAAAATGCTATTATAAAATTATCACTATATGAACCTGTTATGCATACTAATTCTCTTTCAATTTCACTTACTATTGATAAAAACATATACTACTCTCTCCTACTCTTTTATGTTACTTACAATATAACATTAAATATAAATCTTTATGCGCAATTTATACGCAAATTAATAAAAACTTTCTCTCTAATTTTTCAAAGAATTGACAAAATGTAACATTTTTGTGATAATTATTTGGAAAGGAAGTCGATATGATATGATTGAAAGAATAATAATATTCTTATTAAAAATATTGGGATTATATCAAGAAAGCGAAACAATTGACATTTCTTATTGCCAAAAACCTATAATGAGTAAATATGAAAATGAATTTTATAATAAAATGAAAGAATTAGAACAAGATTATAAAATTGTTCCACAATTAGTGCTTGCAAGTGTTATAAAAAAAGAAAGCAAAAATAAATATCAAAATGAATTATATAAAATGATTGATTTTGCAATATTTGATAAGGATTATAACAAACTACTATTGTTAATTGAAATTAATGATAGTTCTCATAATCAAACAAAGAGAAAAGAAAGAGACTTAAAGGTTAAAAAAATATGTAATAATGCTAATATTAAGTTAATCACTTTTTATAAAAAATATCCTAATGAAAAAGATTATATAATTAATCGTATTAAAAAAGAAATAGAAAAATAAAAGACGGCAAAATTGTCGTCTTATTTTGTAATATCTGTATCAGTTATAGTAAATTTTATATTATTTTCTACTATTCCTGAATAAAAATATATTTCATATAGTTTTTTATCTTCTACTGAATAATTCAGTGTTATAGTGGTTTTTTTGTTCTTTTTAATTATGTTAGAATTGTTGCTATATGTGTTAGGAATTTGAACTTTATTTATATCATATAATTTAAATGATTCGTCTGGCAATATAGTTATAGTTCTTTTTGTATTATTTTCTATCTCAAAAACTAATTCTAATTGATTGTTTTCATTTCTTGATGCATTTATTAGTTTTAGCTTAATATCATCAATACTAGCTAATTCATTCATACTATATTCTGTTTTAAACACTTCATTATTTGAACATCCAACTAAACAGAAACTAAATAAAATTAAACATAAAATTAATATTTTTTTCATATTATCACCTACTCTAATCTGCTTAAATAACTGGTTCCAATCATTGGTGCATCAACTTCAAAATTTTCTGCAATTGTGGCTCCTATATCTGCGAAAGAATTCATTATAGGAAGTGGGCCAGGATTTTTAAATATTCTACTATAAATGAGAACTGGAACATTTTCTCTTGTGTGATCAGTTCCTTTATATGTCGGATCATTTCCATGATCTGCAGTTATTATTAATAAATCATCATTATTTAATTTATTTAATATAATAGGCATTTCTACATCAAGTTCTTCAATAGCGCCTGCATATCCTTCTACATCTCTTCTATGCCCATATAAACTATCAAAATCATTTAAGTTTAAAAAACATAATCCGGACCATTTTTTATCCATTACATCTAATAATTTATCAATTCCTTCTTTGTTATTACCAGATGTGATTTTTTTTGTTATTCCTTCCCCATCAAAAATATCATATATTTTTCCTATTGAAATAACGCTTAAGTTTTTTTCTGAAATTTTAGATAAAATAGATTTCATTGGTGGTTTAATTGCAAAATCTTTTCTATTTTTTGTTCTTTTAAAGTTTCCTGGTTTATTTCCTACAAAAGGTCTTGCTATAACTCTTCCAACTTTCCAATCTTCTTTTAAAGTGATTTCTCTAATTATTTCACAATATTTATATAATGTTTCAAGAGGAATGATTTCTTCATGTGCAGCGACCTGAAGGACTGAATCAGATGAAGTATATACAATCAGTGCCCCATACTGAATATGTCTTTCTCCAAGTTCTTGTATAATTTCTGTTCCGCTGGCAGCTTTATTTCCTATAACGCGCCTTCTGGTTCTTCTTTCTATTTCATCAATAAGTTCTCTAGGGAAACCATTTTCTGTGAACGTTTTAAATGGAACTTCGCTTCTTATACCTGCAATTTCATAGTGACCAGTTAATGTGTCTTTTCCTTTATTGACGGGTCTAGCAATAGTGTAATATGCTTCTGCATCCTTATTTTCTTTCATATCCAATGTATCTAAAAAACCAAGTTTTTTTAAATTTGGAATAAACAAATCATGATTTTGTGCAATGTGTCCTAGTGTGTTTGAACCTTCATCATCATAATTACTTGCATCAAGTGCTTCTCCAACACCAAGTGAATCTAAAACTATTAAGAATACTCTTTTAAATTTCATAAACTTTCCTCCTATTTCTTGCTTCTTGGATGATATTTAATATAATCTTTTTTTAATTTTTCTGGACTTGCATGAGTATAAATTGTGGTAGTTACAAGATTCTCATGTCCTAGTAAAAGTTGTATACTTCTAAGGTCTGCTCCTCCTTCAAGTAAGTGAGTTGCAAAAGAATGTCTTAGAGTATGTGGTGTAACATATTTATCTATTTTTTTATCTTCAAGTATTTTCTTTAAAATATACTCAAATCCTTGTCTAGTCATTTTCTTTCCATGATTATTTAAAAACAAATAATCATTTCTATCTTTTTTTAGAAAGTTACTTCTTCTATCTAAATATAATTTTAAATAATAAATTACATAATCATTTAATGGCACAATTCTTTCTTTCGAACCTTTACCAAAACACCTAACAATAGCATTTTCAAAATCAATATCTCTAGTAGTAAGATTTATCATTTCACTAACTCTAAGTCCAGTGCTATACATTAATTCTAACATTGCTTTATTACGATAGTCAAATAAATTGTTAAGTTTAATATCTAGAAGTTCATCTACTTCTTTGATAGTAAGTGAATTTGGAATTCTTTGTTTCATTTTGGGTCTATCAATGAACTCGCATGGATTTTGTCTTACTTTTTTTTCTATTATTAGATAGTTATAAAAATTATTAATAGAAGTTATATTCCTGGATATAGTAGAACTATCTAAAGTATTTATTTGTTTTAAATATTCTTCAACTATATCTTGATCTACTTTTAATAAATCTATTTTTCTATCACATACAAACTTATATAATTTAATTAAATCATATCTATAATTGCTAATTGTTTCAGGACTTAATTTTCTTTCATATTTCAAATAATCAATATAATCTAATATATCATCATTCATATTTAACCTCTCATGTTATTATTATACCAAAATCCTTTGCTTTTTAATAGTAAATATGTTAAAATATTTTGTAGGAGGTTTAAGGTATGGAAAGAATTTTATTAACTAGTGAAATATTAAGTTTGAGGCAAACTCTTCGTGAAAAACTAAAACAAGTAGAAAAAGGACCATTAAAGTTAGAGATCGAACCAGATATTTTGGATAAAATTATTTTTGAAAGAAGTGAAGGATATTATTCAGGTTATGATTTTATTGAACAAATAAGAAAAACTTTTGCTATTCATTTTAGTTTAATAAAAAAACTTGATTTGACTGGTATTTCATTCGAAAATGTTGATGTAAGTAATTGTAATTTTGCAAATTCTTTTGGGGTAACTATAGACCCTCAAAAGGTTTACAGAAAAGATTTAAGCGAAACAAAACTTAAAGATGTAACACTAGATGGTTCATTTGATGGTTGTATTGTAAGAGCAACTGATTTTTCTGGTAGTAAAAATGCAATTATTTATCCTGAACTTGTTTTGCAAGGTGATATTAGGGGAACTAATTTTAAAGATGCCGAAGTTAGAGTTATTAATTCGTTTGATAAGTGCACAAAAGATGAACAAACAAGTTTAAAAGGCGCAACTATAATTCAAGATGGTTATTTTGATTATTTAGAAACCAAAATAAGAAGTGCAAGGTCAAGAAAAAGAAACTAAATTAAAACATGTAAAATCTTAATAAGAAATTACATGTTTTTTTTGTGTTTTTAAAACTATATATTCATTTACATAATTTGTTATTCTTTTTTACTTCTTTTTCCCATTTAATGCACATAATAATAGAGTTAAATAAATATACTAACCACATTAAAAGGGTTGCTATATCACTGCCATTACTTAAATTAATAGACCAAATATAAACTTCTAAAATATTTATAATAATCCATAACCACCATTGTTCAGAATACATTTTGACACCAATAAACATTGCGACAACTGACATAATTGTAATAATAGAAGATATACAAGGCATTGCATCTTTAAGTAAATTTAATACTATGGCATACAAAACTGAACCTACTATAATAACAATTAACAATAGTAATCTATTTGTATTTTTCATATGAATCTTATTTACTTCATGTGTTTTGTTATTTATATTTTTTCTCCATATATTAAAACCTATAAATTGCATTGGAACATAGTATAAAAAATTTAATATTGCTTCTCCATATAAATGGGCTTTATATGCAATAACTCCATATAATAAACAGTTTATAAAACTAAACAAATAATTAAATAGTTTGCCTTTTCCATTTAACACTACTCCAATTACTCCAGCAAGTGAACATATTATTCCTATTAATTTATCATTAAAATAAATGCTTAAAGAAATAATTGTAAGACTTGATATTATAAGCCATAATACTTCAAATTTATTCCATCCGCTAAATTCATTTTTTATAATCTTCTTAATTTCCATATTTACCTCTTCTATATTTATATTGTAACATATAAAATTAAAAATATATTTATTTTTTATTGTTTGTTATCATGTTATAATATTTATGGAAGTGATTGATATGGATAAGCCTTTAGCATTAAAACTTGCACCTAAATCTTTAAAAGATGTGCTTGGACAAACTCATTTGGTTGGTTCTAATAAAATAATTAGTAATATGGTTAAAAATAAAAAATTATTTTCTATGATTTTATATGGAGAACCAGGTATTGGAAAAACTTCTATTGCAAATGCTATTATTAGTGATTTAAATGTTCCCTTTCGTTTTTTAAATGCTACAATAAATAATAAGAAAGATTTAGATATTGTAATAGAAGAAGCAAAAATGTCAGATGGAATGATTTTGATCATGGATGAAATTCATCGTTTAAATAAAGATAAACAAGATATACTTCTTCCATGTTTAGAAAGTGGTTTAATTACTTTAATTGGACTAACTAGTAGCAATCCATATCATAAAATAAATCCTGCTATTAGAAGCAGATGTCAAATTTTTAAACTTGAACCTTTAAATGAAGAAGATATTTTTAAAGGTTTAAAAAAAGCAATAAAATTTGAGGATATTAGTGATATAAAAATAGATAATAAAACTTTAAAATATATTTCAGGTGTTTCAAAATATGATTTAAGATTTGCCTATAACTTGCTTGAAGTATCATATTATTTTAATAAAGATCATTATGTTGATATAGATGTGATAAAACAAATTAATTCTAAGCCTGTTTTTTCTATAGACAAAAATGAATCTGGTTATTATGATGTATTAAGTGGTCTTCAAAAATCTATTCGTGGAAGTGATGTTCATGCTTCTCTTCACTACTTAGCAAGACTTATAAAGATTGAAGATTTAGATAGTATTTATAGGAGACTTTCTGTTATATGTTATGAGGATATTGGACTTGCTAATCCGTCTTTAGGACCAAAACTTGATGCATGTATAAATGCTTGTGAAAGAGTTGGTCTTCCAGAAGCTAGAATAATTCTTTCTAATATTGTTATAGAAATGGCTTTGTCTCCTAAGTCTAATACTGCTTATCTTGCTATTGATAAGGCGTTAAATGATTTAGAAATTAAAAATGTCGGGGAAATTCCTCCCTATTTAAAAAGTCCTTATAATGGATATTTATATCCACATAATTTTAAAGGTTCAATTGTTAATCAAACTTACTTACCTAGTGGACTTGAAGGGACTAAATATTATATTCCAAAAGAATCTTCAAAATATGAAAAACAACTTAAAGAAGTTTATGAAAAAATTGAAAAGTATAAAAACATTACAAAATAGTTATTTTTATGATATTATGAATATGTAAGAAATTCTTACATACAATAAAAAAGGAACACTTAATATTGCAGTACTCAAGTGTTGCCCATAAAATATGGTTAATCACCTAAATCAATACTGAGTTAGGTGATTTTTTTTATTTTAAAATTACAAATAGTTCAAAAAATAAAGCAATGAAAAAATAAACAAAAGTTTGCATTAAAAAGATGCATAAACTTGCATCTTAAACTTAATACTATATTCTAATGATTAATTTCTCCTCTTATTCTTTTATTTCTTGTTTTTATTTTCGTTTTTCCTTTAGCCTTAGCCCTTGAAATTAATATTGGCAAATCTTTTTTGTTTTTAGTAAAACAAAATATATCTTGATACATTGAAATTTCTTCTTCGGTTAAATTTAATATTTCATCTAAAGAAAAATGCTCTCTAAATTCATCCCAATATATCAAAAATTTTGAATAATTATATTTTTTTATTAAATCTATTATAAAATCTTTGGTTTCCTCACTTCTTTGATAACTTAATGCTTCCGCAATTTGTTTTTGTTCATCGCTTAATTTTAAAATTTCTTCTTTAGAAAAATTTGTTAAAACCGTAATATTAAGTAAGTCTGGTAAGTATCCGAAATATCCCGTGTTTGATTTGGCTATATCTTTGTTTTCAATTAATATAGCGCTAAATTTTATAATAAGCTCTTCAGAATCTATTTGTGTATCATTTTTTAACTTAAAAAGCAAAGAATAAAAATTTTCAAATAATTTTTGATTACCATTTAAAATATCCAAATATTTATCAGCTTCAAAGTTGCAGGATAATCTTTTATCTAATCCTATTAAAAATACACAATTGGAATCAAGCATTTTATGTAATAATTCTATATTATCATTATATATAGCCATATAATATTGAACTAATGAATTTATAACATGTCTATTGATTTCTGTTTCTCTAATATCAATTATTTTGTAATTTTCACTTGCAAACAAACTTTTAATTATTTCAAACATTTTTTTATCAGTAGTTTGTTCTTTTTCTCCTTCAAGTATAATGAGTTCTCTCTTTAATTTGTTTTTTACTTCATTTAAAATGTTTTTTGCAAGTATGTCTAAATAATTCTTTTCCATTTTACTTTCCCCCTGAATTAATTTTAATTTTTATTATAATATTATAACACTTTATATAAGCAAATTAAAAGATAAAAAATATCAGTTAAATTATTTTTTATCTTTTTCTTGTTTTAGATTTAAAGGAATTTGATATATACAAGTTAATCCAATCTTTTATTATACTCTCATCTATATTTAAATTATTATTGCCAGTTCCTAGATTATGATTTATTTTTCTTTTTCCATGAAAGTCACTACCACCACTCATAAATAAGCCTTTTTCTTTGCATAGTTTTACTAAATAATGTGATTGTGATTTGGTAAATGTTGTATGAAAACATTCTAAACCGTCAAATTCATAATTATCTATAATCTCTAATAAACTTTTTTCTATATTTTTTGAATATGCAAATGGATGCGCTAGAAAAGCTAGACCTTTTGCATTATGAATTATATCTATTGTTTCTTTTAAACTTGGATATAATGATGAAATATCTACGAATAAAGGACTTTTAGGATTATATAATTCATTTCTTGTAAAACCAAAATTTGTAGTTATGGATTCTTCATATAAAAAGAATTTGTTGTTTTCGGAATGTCTTTTTATTTCTAAAATTAATGGAATATGACAAGAGCGTTTTTTTGGATCAAATTTTATATTAGTTTCATCAAAAATAACTCCTATTTTTCTATATCTATTTTTTATAATTTCATATTCTTTTAGTTGTTCTTCTTCAAAAGATAATACATATTTATTTAACATATCTTGCATTATTTTTAAGTCAAAGCCGTATCCCAATACTTCAACTACTTCACCATTATATGTTGTTGTAATTTCTATGCCATTTAATATTTCACCATTATAAATATTTCTAATATTAGGGTTTGCTAATTCTTCATATGCTTTAACTGTGTTATGATCTGTAATAGATAATAGAGATAATTTTGTTTTTTCTGCTTCTTGTAAAAGTTCTTTTACTGTGCTTGAACCATCTGAATATAAGGTGTGAGAATGAATATCTATCATAGTTTTCCTCCTTATATATAATCGTATAAAAAATTTGTTCAAATACTATTTTTAATAATATACTTCTTTGTTTATTTTATTATATCTTTTACAATATAACTTGCAATTAAAAGACCTGCTGCAGGTGGCACAAACGAGGTAGAACCAAGATAATCTTCTTTATTTTTTATTGGTTTTTCAGTTGAAGAACAACATAAAACTTTACCTTTGATTTTTTCATCATTTATCCATTTTCTAAGTTTTTTGGCTAATGGGTCGTATGATGTTTTTCTTATGTCAATTATTTCAAACTTATTAGGTTCGAATTTATTAGCGGTTCCCATGCAAGTTATAAATTTTATTTTCTTCTCTAAGCAATTTTTTATTATTTCTTTTTTCGTTTCGACAGTATCACAACAATCTATTATATAGTCATATTTAGAAATATTAAGTGAGTCAATGTTATTTTTTGTAATAAAACTATCATTTTTAGTAATTTTAATATTTTTATTTATACTTAGTGCTCTTTCTTCTAATACATCAACTTTTTTTGAACCGATATTATTTAAATTAGTCATAATTTGTCTATTTAAATTAGTTATATCAATAGTATCATAATCTACTATTGTAATATTTGAAAAGCCACTTCTAACTAAAGCTTCAAAAACAAAACTTCCTACTCCACCTACTCCTATTAATAAGATATTACTATTATTTATTTTTTCGAATTGACAAGTGCTAATTAAAGCTTTAAACCTAGAAAATTGATCTATGTTATGCTTGTTTTCTTGCACCCTCAACCTCTAATCTATTAAAAATATTCCCTGTTTCTTTTAATGAGTATATTATTTCTTCAGTTGTATAATTTCCATGTTTTTTGCTTAAATCGAATACTTTATCTGGTAAAAATCCATGTTCTTTAGCAGTTAATAAATCGTCTTTATAAGTTAATCCTCCTAAATCACATGTTTCTTTATTATAGTATTCTAGACTACCTTTACCTTTTAATGTTAATTCTAAATTTAATATTTCTTTGCTACTTGTTTCCATAACCATGGTAATATATTTTCCTTTATCAGTAGGGTTCATTTTAAATATAGCACCTTCAGAACTTATTACTATTTCTTCAGAACGTCTTGTTTTTTTACGTGTTAAACTTATTCCACCATTAAAATTAAGTGTATACTGAAGACCTTCGGCTTCAGTTTTTGCTTCTGCAGGATTTAAAACTCTACAATTACTTCCTCCTAAAACATCTAATACTTCAGAAATTATTCTTGCATCATCATTTCCAAAAATCTTTTTTAAAAATATATTTTGATCAAACATATAATACCTCCTATTATTAGTATAGTTCTTATTGATTTAAAAGTCTAGTTTTTGACATCGTTTTACATTATTTCCTTGTTCTTATGTGCTTTATTTCTAAATCATTTTTTGTTCTTTGAAGTTTTGATACTGCATCTAAAAACTCATATAAATAAAGTTTTCTTTTATCAAGATTACTTATTGATTGATATGGAATGTTTCCTTTTTCTTTTATTTTATTGATAGATAGTCTATAACTTAAATTATTGTTATTAACTTCTTCTTTTTTATAATAACCTGTTGTTATATATCCCTTGGCGTGCATTTGTAAAAATAATAATTCACCACTTCTTATTTCTTCTTTATATTCTAGATAAATAATATTATCTTTGTCATTTTTAATATAATCAATTCTGTAATTATTACCAACTATATTAATAATTTCTAAATCGTCTTCTTTAGTGCTTGAATAAGCATCTAATAAATAAACCTCATCACGATTTTTATTTCCACGATTTTTTATATAAATTTTTTCTTTTTCTGCAAGTGTAAGGACAGAACATAGTAATTCCCAATTTTTCTTTTTTGTATGTTTTTTTGATAATACTTTGTTGCTCATTTTTATCTTCTCCTTTGATTTGATTTTTCTAGTTTTTTTATGATATTACCGCATTCTTTTATACAACTTATAATTTCTTTATTTCTTAAAGAACCATTATGAAGTTTGAAATGTCTCTCGTTATCAGGACGAAAACCTTCTTCTTTTGCTTTCATTAAATCGTCCATATATGTAAAATTCCAAAAAGAACAAGTTTTTTCATTAAAATATTCAATGTATCCATTATCATCAAAGGTTATTTCTAAATGAAATATGCCTTTTTCTTCAGTTTCACACGCAAAATCAATATAAGTTTTTTTAAATCTAGTGGCATAACAAAATTTGCTAGTTTCGCTTGTCAAAACGATTTCTTTTCCAAATCTATCTTTATCATATATTAATATAATAGGATCAACACTAGCACTGCTGGAAAACTCCATAATAAATGATATAGGCTTGTCTGGCATTCTTCCTACATATTCTAATTCAACATCTTCTCCTCCTACTAGTATTAATGCTTCATTTAAAATATTTGCAGTTTTTTCTCCAAATAAATTTTTAAAAAATAATTTATTATTCATCATGAAATACACTCTCCTTTATATCTAGTATAATTATTTTTGTTTTTTATGTAAAGAAAAAAAGAAATATTTCTACTTCTTTAATCTTCTAAATTATGATATACATTTTGAACGTCATCTAGGTCTTCTAATGTATCAATTAAATTATATATTTTTTCTTTGCTTTCCTCATCAAGTGAAATGGTGTTATTTGGAATATATCTTGTTTCATTCATAATAAATTCTGTTATATTATTTTCTTCTAATGCTTTATTCATATTAATAAAGTTTTCAAAAGTTGTTTCTATTTCGTATGAATCATCATTTACTATAAAATCCATAGCATCATTTTCAAGTGCAATATTCATTAATGTTTCTTCATCATATGTATTAGGAAGAACAATAATTCCTTTTCTTTCGAACATATAACTTACTGAACCATCTGTTCCCAGATTTCCACCACGTTTAGTAAATGTTGATCTTACTTCACTTGCTGTTCTATTTCTATTATCTGTTAAACAATCTACCATTACTGCTACTCCGTTTGGTGCATATCCTTCATATCTTACAAACTCATAGTTTTCATTTGCGCTTGAAGCATGTGCTTTATCTATCGCAGCTTGGATTCTATCTTTCGGCATATTTTGTGCTTTTGCTTTTTCTACAACCATACGAAGTGCAGGATTGTTTTCTAAAGACTTATCCCCACTTTTTGCTGCCACATAAATTTCCTTATTTAATTTTTGAAATATTTTACTTCTTTCAGCATCTATTAAACCTTTTTTTCTTTTAATAGTAGCCCATTTTGAATGTCCACTCATAAATCTTCTCCTTTAATAAATTTCCTTACAAAACTATTATAACACATTTTTCCTAGTTCGTGCTTTTTTCTTTAATAATTATTCCTTTTATATATAACAAAAAAGAAAGTAAAAACTTTCTAATTAACCTAATAACTCAATTATCATTGGAGAAAGTAATAAAAGTAATAATAAAGGTATGAAAAATACAACTGATACAACACTTATTTTTACTGGTATTTTACTAATTTCTCCTTTTATGTCTAAAATTCTTTTTTCTCTAATATATTCTATTTGAGAATATACTGTTTCTATGATATTATTACCAAATACATTAGATTGTCTAATATTTAGTATAATATTATTTATATTATCTGATGGTATCCTTTCTTTTAAATCATTTAAAGCTTCATCTAAACTTTTACCAAACATCATATCGCTTAAAACTTTTTTAAATTCTAAAGAAAGTTCTGAGTCAATATTTAATGTTGTAACTTCAATTGCAGTTTTTATACTTCTTCCAGCTTCAAGAGAAAGCGCTAGAATCTCAAAGAAATATAATGAATCTTTTTCTAAGCGTTTTGCTCTTTTCTTTATTTTTGAATCAAGCATTAAAGGCAAAAAAGAAATATAAAATATAAAAGTTGCAATTGGTGCAAGGACATAACCAAGATCCACAAAATATAATAACATAAAAAATATAAAACAAGAGGACAATAATCTAATATTTAATAAAGAAATTGCATCATATTTAGTATTTACTCCGAGTAATTTTATTTTTTTTTCTACTTTTTTTATTTCTTTAATACTATATATTTTACTACTTAAGTTAAATTTTCTTTTTTCCATACTATCACTCTTTCAATCTAGTAATACGTTTTACTATTATTATGTATGATATATATATTACTAAAATAATGACTAAAATTATTCTACCAATTGATGTAGTAAAAAGTGGTTTAAAATAATCATCATTAAAGAAATAAACTAATATAAAAATCATAAATGGAATAACTGATAAAATTCTAAATACAAAATTAGATAAACTAGTTTGTGATTTTAATTCATCGTTAAGTTTTTTTCTTTCAATAAAACTTCTTTCTATTGATGAAAATACTTCAACTACATTTCCGCCTGTTTTATTTAAAATTACTAAGGAAGAGGCCATATATTTTACTTCTTCTAAATCTACTCTTTTTGAGAAACGTTCAAATACTACTTCTAAATCAAGTCCATAATTTAAATCTATGTGCATTTTTCTAAATTCTTCACTAATTGGTCCAGTAAGTTCATTTGATACTACTTCAACTGCTTGCATTATACTTCTTCCTGATTTAAAAGCATTATTCATGATAATGACTGCTTTTAATAAATCATTTTCTATTTGTTTATGTTTTCTTTTTTCTTTTAAAATTAAAAACATATCGGGTAAGTAAAAACCAAATAATAGAGAAAATAGAATTTGTAAGAACGTAAATGGTCTTAATCTAAATGCATTTGATATGATTGTGATAATAATTGCAAGTATACTTATTATTATTTTATTAGATACAAAATCCATTGGGTCTTTTTTTGATTTTTCATGTTTTTCTATATATTTTTCATATTTCAAACTATACTTATTAAAAGATTTAATTTTTTTTAATTTTTTAGATAAGCTATTTAAAATATTATTATAAATATTATCTAATTTATCAAATAAAGATTTAGGTTTTTCTGTTAAAGCCTCTATTGAAAAACGATTTATTCTTTTATCTTTTCTAATTGTATTTGACATTCTAAATAAAAAGAAGGCAATAACTAATAAAAATATTATAAGTCCTATTTGAACAATTAAACTTAAATAATTCATTAAATCACCTTCTTATTTATTATTTTTTAAAACTTTCAAAAATATCATCTACTCTATTAATACCTTTGCTTTTGATTTTGTTATAAACTTTAGGAATATATTTGTATAATACGAATGCTCCGTCTACTTCACCATTTTGAGTAAGTCCTTTTTGTTTAAAGGCAAATATTTCTCTTAGTTTTATTTCGCCTTCTTTTAAGTCTACTACTTCTGTTATTGAAGTAACTTTTCTTTTTCCGTCTGATAGTCTTTCTATATAAACTACTATGTCAATTGCTTTTTCTATATATTCTCTTATTGCAAGAACTGGTATTTGTATACCACTCATTAAAACCATTGTTTCAAGTCTATTTAAAGCATCTATCGGTCCATTTGCATGAAGTGTGGAAAGTGAACCGTCGTGGCCTGTATTCATTGCTTGTAGCATATCAAATGCTTCTTTTCCACGAACTTCTCCGACTATTATACGATCTGGTCTCATACGTAGGGAATTTATTACTAAATCACGAATAGTGACTTCTCCTTCTTTTTCATAGTTCATGTTACGAGTTTCAAGTGTAATGACATGATTTTGTCTTAAGTGAAGTTCTGCAGCATCTTCTATTGTGATAATTCTTTCATCATTATCAATAAATGAAGATAACACATTTAATACAGTTGTTTTACCAGAACCAGTTCCACCACATATTAAAATATTTAGTTTTGCCTGGACACAAGCTTCTAAGAATCTTGCCATATATGGAGTAAGTGTCCCATTTCTTATTAAATCATCTACTGTATTTAAATTATCTTTAAATTTACGAATAGTAAGAACTGGACCATTTAATGAAAGTGGTGGTATTATTGCATTTATTCTTGAACCATCTTTTAGACGAGAGTCAACCATTGGATTTGCTATGTCAATTGTTCTACCAAGAGGTTGAATCATTCTTTGAATAGTTCTTATAATGTGTTCATCATTTATAAATGAAACGCTTTCATCTTTCATGACTTGTCCATCAATTTCAACATATATTTCATCTGGACCATTTACCATTATTTCAGTTATGTTTTTATCATCTAAAAGTTCTGTAATTGGACCATAACCGTTTATTTCGTTATCGATTAAATTAAATATATGATTACGTTCTAAATTAGATAAATCATATCCTGTTAATGTTCTATCTATTTCGTCATTTATAAATTCATTTAAATATTTATCGTTTGGAACATTATTATCTATTAAATTCTCAATAATGTTATTTCTTAAAGCATCAAGAAGTGCTTTGTCTTTAAATATTTCATAATTATCTTGTTTATGAAGAGATTTAAATTTCTTTTCATTTAGTTCAAAAGCTTCGGATAATGTTTTTCTCATTTTTTCTCCTCCCCTTTTTCAATAAGTTTCTTTGCAATTTCTTCATACTTTTTCATATCATTTTTATCTCTAAATAATAATTTTTGATTTAAAATAAGTATTTCTCCATCCATTATGTATTTATCTATATTTTTAATATGCATGCTTTTTGATATAGTGAAATCCACATTATTTTTTATTATATTTCTAATATCATACATTGAAAAATAATTTCTACTTGGATTAATTGATTCGTTTAATAAAACATAATAGTTATTAAATCCTACATCTTTCATGATAGACATAAAAGACTTAGAATTTTTAAGATCAAATAAGTCATTAGTTAAAATATATAAAATAGAATCACTATTATCTAGGGCAACAATATTTATTTCATTCAAAAGATGAGATGTATCAATTAAAATAACATCAAATCTATAAACTGCATTATCTAGTATTAAAGGAATGTATTTGCTATCAATTTTACTTGCACTTCTTGGATCTTTTGGTGATGAAATTATAAAGATATTTTCATTATACTTAAATAAATAATTATCTAAGGCTTCATATCTGTTATAAGATAAATCTTCTACTAAATTAAAAATAGTTTTATCGTTATTTGAGTCTAAATAAGTAGCAATAGCACCACCAAATAAATCTAAGTCTAAAACAAGAGTTTTTAGGCCCATTTTATGGTAAACAGCTGCTAAATTTAGTGTTGTTATAGTTTTACCTACTCCGCCTTTAGTGGACGTAATAGTAACTATTTTCCCCTTTCCCTTTTTCATATGTTACCCCTTTTCTTCTATTGTAATTAATTTATTATTTTCAATATAACCATGTAATCTTATTTCAAGTTCGTATCTATCATATCCCATAAATCTTCCAAATATAGGATCAAGACTGTGTTTTAAATAAACAGTATCATCTGTTATTTCAACTATTTCTATATTTTCATCATTTGCTTTTATAAATTTTTCTATCTCCACGCTTGGTTTTTTATCTACTACTAAATATTTAACCGAATCTTTGGCAATGTTATTTAGTCTATTATTATTAATTGTTATGTATGCAGAATCAAACACAAGTATTAAAGTAAAAATAATAATTGGAATAAATAATACAAATAATACCAAAACTTGTCCTTTTTTATTCATATATAACAGCTCTTTCTGTTTCAATATTAAAATTAGACTTGAAAAATGGTGATATTAAATCTACTTCTTTAGTAAGTTTTACTTTGACTATTTCTTCTTCAAATGTAATAGAAAGTTTGATATCTTCATCGTCGATTAACTCTTTAATTTCTGAACTTGTTTTTCCATTTAGAACATAAGTAATAGAATCATTTAATACTCCTTCTAAATGATTCTTGTTATAAAAAACCATGGAAAAATCAATTATTGCAAGAAGCGCTAATAAGATGATGGGAATAATCAAAACAAACTCAATTAAGGCCTGTCCTTTTTTGTTTTTCATTTTATTTGCAATAACCTTCTCCAGACTTTTCGCCTTTAACAAACTCTTCTCCAACGATATTACAAGAAGCTTCTGTTATTTTATCTTTTAATGTTCCTCCTAAAAGCGTAACAGCTGCTACTGCTACAACGCTAATAAGAGCAATGATTAAAACATATTCTACTAAAGCTTGTCCTTTTTGATTTATTTTTTTCATACAAACCACCTATTTTCCTACATTAATTTTATAATTTTTTAGGACAAAAGTCAAGTTAGTATTTACTAAATGTATGTAATATATTAAAATAAATTTGAAGTGATAAGAATGATAATAAATAATAAAGAATATGGAATAATAATTTGTAAAAACATTAAAGATAAATTTATTGGTTTAATGTTTAAAAAGAAAAAAATAGATAAAATTTATGTATTTAAAAATTGTTCTAGTATACATACGTTTTTTATGAAACAAAACATTGATGTTTGTATGCTAGATAAAGATAATAAGGTTGTTTTATTAAAAGAAAGTGTATATAAAAATAAGATTATTTATCACAAAAATGCAAAAATTACTTTAGAGATGCCTTTAAATACAGCAAAATATTTGAAATTAAATGAAAAAATAAAAATAAAGTGAAATTTCACTTTATTTTTTCTTTACTTTGTTTCCGTTTAATATATCATATCCTTCAAGTAAATTACCCGGTAGTGACAATGATAATTTTTGTTTTTCTTTATAATTATCTATTGCTATTTTAATTAAATCTTCTAAAAGTTCACTTTGTGGTTTTTTCTTTTCTAACCATAAATATCCTGATAATGAACCTGGAATTGTATTTATTTCATTTACGTAAATAGTTTTGTTTTTGTCATCTATTAAGAAATCAATCCTTGCAACACCTTTTCCATTTAATATTTTAAATGTTTCTTTTGCATATCTTTTTAAGTCTTCAAGCATTTCTTTTGACAAAATTGGTTTTGTTTTTCTAGATGATGTAACTGTTTTTGAATAATTTTCTACATATTTTTCTTTAAATGAATAAAATTCTCCCGAGCAATTTATTTCTTCGATACCGCTTACTTCTGTTTTTTCAAAATCTCCTAAAACACTTATATTTACTTCTTTTACATTTTTTATTGCTTCTTCTATTATAATTTTTCTATCATATTTGAATACATTTTTAATGGCCGTAAGCAAAGATGTTTCGTTTTCTACTTTGCTAATACCAATTGATGAACCAAGTGATGCTGGTTTTACATATAATGGATATTTTAAATTAGAAATTTTTTCTAAGCATCCTTTTTTATCTTTTTGAAATTCTTTATCAGTCCACCAAGTGTAATTAGTTACAGGTATGTTGTTGAACTCTAAAAGTTGTTTCATGATGACTTTATCTTGTCCGATTGCTGCAGGTAAAACTTCTGGCCCTACATAAGGAATATCAAGTATATTTAAATATCCTTGAATTGATCCATCTTCCATATATGGTCCATGGCCTATAGGCATAACTAAATCTATTACGTATAGGTTTTTTTTCATAAATCCTAATGATTGTAAAATTATTCTATTATCATGTTTTATAAGTGCAACTTTTTTAGCATATCTTTTTACTAATGCAATATCTCTATAATTTACTATATCTTTAAGATGCATACCAGTCCACCAATTATTTTCTTTATCTATATAAATTGGAATTATGTTATATTTATTTTCATCTAAATACCCCATTGCTTCAACTGCTGAAATAATACTTATTTCGTGTTCAACGCTTTTTCCTCCAAAAATAACACCAATATTTATTCTCATATCTATACTCCTCTCGTATACCATATTAAGTATATCAAAATAGTCTTTATTATTCAAGAAAATAAGTATTTTTATGTGTAAACAAAAGAAAAAAGCAGATATTTCTGCTTTATATTCTTAAATTATTGTTCTGGGTTTGCTTGACCTGCAACAACTTTTACAGCAAATTTAAATGTTTCTCTTTGAGTTCCTTGAGATTGAGTAACAGTTCCAGTTCCATTAGTAGTTTCTTTGTCTCCTACTGTTAATTGGTATGAACTATCAACCCAAGCAGTTAATCTATATTTAACTGTAGCAGTTTGTTTAAATTGTCCTGAGTCAATTGCATAAGTAGTTACACCAGTTCCTGTGCTATTATTTGTAGCATTAGCATAAGTACCAGCACTACTTGCGCGGTCTGATATTTTTACACCAGTAGTATCTGAACCTAATACATCAGTATAGCTTGATCCTCCATCTGTAGATTTTTCTAATCTAAATTTAATTTTATCTTCTGTTAAAGTAGCACCAGGTATAATTCCTGTAAGTTGTAAGTCATAATTAACTGTCATTGTTCCGTTGATTGTTGCCGCAACGTCAAAAGTTAATTGTTTACCTTCTCCAGTTTGAGTAGCACCAATACTATCTGCAACTGGAAGGGCATTTGATAAACTAATTGTTTTTTCATTAGCGTAGTTAATTGTAACATAACCTGTTTCAATTACGTTAGTTTGAGTTCCTGTTGCAGAGAAGCTAAACATTGCATAAGCAACTCCAATAACAGAACCAACTAAAACTAAAACTGCTACTAATGATAACATTAATGTTTTTTTATTTTGTTCCATTTTATATATCTCCTTTCTTAATTATTAAAATTATTAAACTGTTCCTGAAACATCAATTCTTACTTTGTATTGAAGTTTTGTGTCAGCAGTCCAATTTGAAGCATCAACTGAATAAGGAATCCACATTCTTAATCTATAAGTTGTAGATATTTGACCAGCAGCAAGATGTTCATGAGTGTTAGTTAATAGTGTTCCTGAAGTTGATCCATTTAAAACAGTATTAGCAGTATTATCAATTAATGCAGGTGTTGCTTCAGTTGAACCACTTAATTTTGTTAAATATAAATGAACATTTGATTGTCCAATAGTAGTATAACCACTATCAAGTGCCACCTCATTAATAGTTACAGTATAAGGTATATTCATTTTATCAGTTGCTGAAGTTTCAATAGTAAATTCAAAGAATTCTTCTGATTGTTTAGCATTTGCAACATTTTGAACTGGTAAAGCATTTGTAATATCAATTACATTAGTAGATTCTGTAAATGACATACTAACACTACCTGTAGTAATTACGTTTTCTCCACCTGTTTTGTCAAAGCTATAAATAGCAAATGATAAACCTACAGTAAGTGTCAATAATATCGCTACACCTATAACTGCAAAAATGATTTTGCTTTGTTTTTTGCTTTCTTCCATTTTTATTTCCTCCTTCTATTATCTTATAAATTAATTATACAAAAGCGTTTTAAATGTGTCAATAATAAAATTGAACTTGACACGTTAAATGATTAAAAATTATCAAATAGTGACAATTGACTGGATTCAGGAAGATTTTTTAGTATTCCCATAAGACGCATATTTTCTATAAGCGTGCCTGATATTTTTGCTCTTTTTTGCAAGTCTTCAATACTAATAAATTCTCCTTTTTCTCTTTCTTCTATTATGTTTTTAGCAACTACATCACCTAAACCGTCTAAAGCTCTAAAAGGTGGTATTAATGTTTTTTTATCTTCATCAATTGTAAAATTCATTGAGTGTGATTTCAATAAATCAATACTTCCAAAACTGTAACCTCTAGCGGTCATTTCAAGCGCTACTTCTAAAGTTGATATTAAATCTGTTTCTTTTACAGTTAAACTGAATTTCCTACTATTTAAATCATCTAGTTTTTCTTTTATTTTTTCATATCCCATTTCCATACATTCTAAATCAAATGAGAAACATTTTACTGAAAAGAAAGTTGCATAATATTCTATTGGTCTATTTATTTTAAACCATGCTATTCTAAATGCTGCGGTTATATATGCTGTAGCATGTGCTTTTGGAAACATGTATTTTATTTTATCGCATGAATCAATATACCAATCTGGTATATTGTTTTCTTTAAGAAGTGCTTTATAGTTATCCCATTTTTCTTTTTCTTGCTTTTGTTTTCCTTTACGAACAAGTTCCATTATTTTAAAGGCATCAAGTGGTTTTATTCCGTGATTTGATAAATAAACCATAATATCATCACGACAACCAATAACTTCTTTAAATGGGCATATATTATTTTTTACTAACTCTTGGGCATTTCCGTTCCATACATCGGTCCCATGTGATAAACCTGATATTTTTACAAGTTCTGCAAAGGTAGTTGGTTTTGTTTCTTCTACTATTCCTATTACAAATCTTGTAAATTCAGGAAGTCCTACACAACCTACATCACTTTGTATTTGCTCAGGTGTTACACCTAATGCTTTTGTAGAAGTAAACAAACTCATAACTTCTTTATCATCCATTGGAACAGATGAAGGATCAATTCCTGTTAAATCATGTAACATTTTAAATATTGTTGGGTTATCGTGTCCTAGTATATCTAGTTTTAATAAACATGATTCTATGTCGTGATAATTAAAATGAGTTGTTCTCCACTCTGCATCAAGTGTATCTGCTGGATACTGAAATGGTGTAAAGTCAAATATTTCTTTATAATCAGGAACTACTACAATTCCACCTGGGTGTTGTCCTGTTGTTCTTTTAACTCCTGTAACGCCTTTTGCTAAACGCTCAATCTCTAAAGGGTTAATTCCTGTTATTCCTCTATCTTCATAATAACCTTTTACAAAGCCAAACGCTGTTTTTTCGGCAACGGTTCCTATTGTTCCGGCTCTATATACATTATCTTCTCCGAATAATACTTTTGTATATTCGTGAGCTCTTGCTTGATAATCTCCAGAAAAGTTTAAGTCTATATCTGGAACTTTATCTGCATTAAATCCAAGGAATGTTGCAAACGGCATATCTTGTCCTTCTTTATTAAACTTGGCTCCGCAATCACAGATTCTATCTGGAAGGTCATAACCTGAGGCATAATCTACTCCGAAAAGTTTTCCATTTTCTTCAAAAATACTTTTCTTACATTTTGGACAAACATAATGGGCAGGAAGAGGATTTACTTCTGTTATACCAAGCATGGTTGCAACAAGTGAAGATCCTACCGAACCACGACTACCTACTACGTAACCGTCGTCATTAGATTTTTTTACTAATCGTTGAGCGATTAAATAAATAGTATCAAATCCTCCATTTATAATACCATTAAGTTCGCTTTCTAGTCTTTCTTCAATTATGCTAGGCAAATTATCTCCATAAATACTATGAGCTTTTTCATAGACTAAGTTTCTAATTGTTTCTTCACTATTTTCAAACTTAGGTGAGAAAGGAACTCCTTTTGTATCTGGTATTATTTCTATATTTTCAATTAAATCACTAATTTTATTAGTATTAGAAACTACTATTTCATATGCAAGATCTTCTCCTAGGAATTTAAAATCTTCAAGCATTTCATTGGTAGTTCTAAAGTGTTGTGATGGAATACTTTTTATATCTTTTCTATTTAATGGGTGTCTTCCTCCACCTGGAACTTTTTGATTTACTATTATTTCGCGATATATTTTATCTTTTCTATCTAGATGGTGGACATCACCTGTAGCGCATACAAGTTTTCCTTTACTTTTAGCACATACGATAATTTTTTTAATGTTTTCTATAAGTTCATATTCATTCTTAAAATCTTCTAAATCAATTAAATGATGATAAACTTCAGGTGGTTGTATTTCAATATAATCATAAAAATTCATTAAATCAGATATTTCTTCTTCGCTTTTACTTCTTGCTAAACGAAATATTTCACCATTTGCGCAGCTACTTCCGATTAAAAGCCCTTCTTTGTGTTTTTCTACCACGCTTCTTAGTATTCTAGGTGTTTTATATAAATACTTAGTATTTGCATATGATACCAATTTAAATAAGTTTTTTAATCCTGTTTGATTTTTAACAAGTAAATTTATATGGTATAATTCTCCAAATTTATGAATGTCTTCTTTAGAAACTAATTCATCTATTTGTGATACTTTTTCTATTTTTCTAATGTCAAGTTTTAAAAGCATTTTATGAAATATTTTAGCGGTTGCTTCGGCATCGTAATCTGCTCTATGGTGGGCATCTTCTTCAAAAGGAACTTCGTATCTTTTAACAAGTGCAGATAAAGAGTGTCTTCCTTGATTAGGTTCCATTGCTCTAGATAATTGAAGTGTATCTATAAGGGTATTTTTATATTCTCCTAAGTTATATTTTTTATAAGCCATTTCTAGGAATGAGGCATCAAACTTAGCATTATGGGCAACCATTGGAAGATTTTTGGTCCACTCTATAAATTCTTTTATTGTATTTTCTTCATTATCACAGTCTTTAAGCATTTCATCTGTTATATTTGTAAGTTCTGAAATATGTTTAGCAAGAGGCTTTCCTGGATTTATAAGTCTATCAAACCTATCAATTATTTCACCATTACATAGTTTTACTGCTCCAACTTCAATAATAGAGTCTCCTCCTCCTGCATTAAATCCTGTTGTTTCAAAGTCAAACACTACATAGGTGTTTTCAAGCAATAAAGAATCATCTGGTCTTAAAACTAAATCCAAATCATCGTCTATCATGTTTAGTTCTACGCCATATATTATTTTAAAGTTATCATCTATATAATGAAAAGCTTCTGGAAAGGTTTGAATTGCATTGTGATCTGTTATTGCTAATGCTTTATGTCCCCACCCTTTAGCGCGTTTTATTAAATCCTTTAAGGTAACAACTCCATCCATTTGACTCATCATTGTATGGGTATGAAGTTCTACTCTTTTTTCAGTTGCTTCATCTTTTATTTCTTCTACTTCTTTTTCTATAACTTCTATATTTCTAGCATTTAAAACTAAATCATTATAAAATTTATTGTTTTTTACATATCCATTTATACGTAGCCACATTCCTTCTTTTAGTTTTCCAAGAATTGCATCATATACCTCACTGCTATTTACAAAGATTCTTGCATACATACTTGTATTAAAATCTGTTATTTTAAGGGTAATAGAGAAAAAATCTTTTTTAGTAGAAGGGACAACTCCAAATACATTTACTTCTACTGTTATATTATCCATTTCATATGTTATTTCAGAAAGAGATGTAATATCACCTTTTACTTTCTTTCCAAGAAGAACATTTTCCTCTAAAACAACTGTTTTTCCTTTACTATTAGAGGAAGAATTTTGGGTAGGTTTTGCTTTTAAAAAGCTTTCCTTTATTTCTAAATCCATGCTAATTTCTTTTTTTATTTCTTCACTCTTTTCAAAGTTTTCTTTAATACTAAGTTTATTTTTAAATCCATATGATAAAAAATATTCATTTATCTTATCAATTATATTATTTGCAGTAATACTTTCTTGTTTGTTATATACTTCAATATAGTGATTATTATCAAATATTAATCTATCACAAAACA
>JAZNOG010000058.1:0-26899 GCA_045580645.1 Bacilli bacterium | reverse complement strand
ATATAACAAATGCACTTCCAATGGGAGATGTAGAAGGTAAAGTATTAGATAAATACTTTGATTTTTCAGTTACAACAAACTTAGATAGTGTATATGATGTAGATACACCAGTATACTATGAAATAGAATTAGAACCACTTTCTGTAGATTCAGGATATACAAAGTTAAATGATAATCAAATAAAAGTATATTTAGAAAATAGAGATACTAATAAATCAGTAGTGGAACCATTATTAATAGATGATTTAGGAACATCAACAAATAATGAAAACAATAAAATGCTATATTATACAAGTCATAATCATAAATCAAATATAAAAAGTGTAACAACAAACTATAGATTAAGAGCATGGATAGATTATGAAGTAGATGCATCAAGTTGGACTAGTTCAACAAAGAATCAATATAAATTTAGAATTAATATAAATAGTCATGGATATAACGTAAGGTATACAACACCAGAGTATTGTTTCGTGCATACACCAGATGATACAACTATGACTACGACAATAGATACATATTTATGTAGTAATAGTCTTGAAACTATATTTGGAATTCCCACACAAACTGATGTAATAATACCAGAAAAATTATTTACATATGAACTTGTAGAAAATCCAAGTGATGATGCAATTGAACAATGTTCTTCGAAACTAACACCAATATTTGGAGATGAAACATTAGCTTTATCGTTTTGTAATGGAGAAGAAGTAGATGGCATGACACTTGAAGCATTAATTTCTGATACAAGTGAAGGAATGATATTTCAAGGATTATTATCAGACACTGGAATATTAAAACCAACCGGAAAAGAATATTCTGTCACAACCATCGGAGACTCTGCATTTTCTTCTAACAACCTCACAAGTGTAACTATCCCAAATAGTGTCACAACCATCGGAGAAATTGCATTTGCAAATAACAACCTCACAAGTATAACCATCCCAAATAGCGTCACAAGCATCGGAAATTCTGCATTTCAATCTAACAACCTCACAAGTGTTGTCCTATCAGATAGTGTCACATCAATCGGAAACTATGCATTTTCTTCTATCAACCTCACAAGTGTAGTCATTGCTGATAGTGTCACAACTATCGGAGAATCTGCATTTGACTACTTAGAATTAGATAATGAAACAATATTAAAAGTAGAAGATATAAGAAATTGTTTTACTTATACGACAAGTAATAGTGATGCAACAATAACTGCATATGATTGTGTGGATATAAAAAATCCAGTGATACCATCAACAATAGATGGATATACGATAACCTCAATAGATAATGGTGCAACTACTTCTTCGTCAGGAATATTTTATAATAAAAATTTAGTTTCTATAGTCTTGCCAGATACATTAAATACCATTGGAGACTATGCATTTTATAATAACAACCTCACAAGTGTAGTAATAGGGAATAGCGTAGAAACAATAGGAGACTCTGCATTTTCTGCTAACAACCTGACAAGTGTAACCATCCCCAATAGCGTCACAACCATCGGAAACTATGCATTTTCTTCTAACAACCTCACAAGTGTGAATATTCCCGATAGTGTCACAACCATCGGAGAAAGTGCATTTTGGAATAACAACCTCACAAGTGCAATTATCCCAAATAGTGTCACAACAATCGGAGACAGTGCATTTTATTATAACAACCTCACAAGTGTTGTCCTCCCTAATAGTGTCACAACCATCGGAGACGATGCATTTTCTTGGAACAACCTCACAAGTGTAGTAATCCCTGATAGTGTTACAACCATCGGAAATGGTGCATTCCAATATAACAACCTAAGTTATGTAGTAATTGGAGAAAACTCTAATCTTACAGCATCGACAGGAATAGGAACGGCTGCATTTAGCTCATCAAACAGAACGTCTACGTCAAATGGAAAAACATATGTAGATAATCCAAATTTAACAGTTATTTATAATAACTCAGACAAAGCTTTTAAATGGAAGACCGCAACTAGAAATACAATATTTAATAATGAATCTCCTTTTGTAACAGGAACAGTGCCAAGTTATACAGATAGTTTAGGTAATATATACGGCGAAGTAACCATAACAACAGGTTATCCAAGTTAATAATATATAAGTATTAGATAAATTAATAAGAAATATCTAATACTTTTTCTTTTTCTAAAAAACACTTTAAAAAAAACATATTATTTGGTAAAATAAATATAGCAAAAGAAGTAGGTGATATAAATGGGAAAGGTAATTTCTTTAATAAATCAAAAAGGTGGAGTAGGAAAAACAACAACTAGTATAAACTTATCAGCATCACTTGCAATTTTAAACAAAAAAGTTTTACTAGTAGACCTAGATCCACAATGTAATGCTACTACTGGTATTGGATTAAATAAAGGTGAAATTGATAAAAGTGTATATAATGTTTTAAATAATTCTTGTAAAATAACTGAAGCAATAGTTAAAACAAAATACAAAAACTTACATGTTTTACCAGCAAACATCAACTTAGCGGGAATTGATATTGAAATAGAACAAGCAAAAGAAGATACACATGTATCAAAAGCAGAACAATTAAAATATCATATAGAACAAATAAAAGAACATTATGACTATATAATAATTGATTGTCCTCCCGCACTTGGAATAATAACAACAAATGCCTTAACTGCATCAGATTCAGTAATAATTCCAGTTCAATGTGAATTCTTCGCACTAGAAGGAATAACCCAATTATTAAGAGCAATAATGTATACACAACAAAACCTAAATCCAAAATTATCAATTGAAGGCGTTTTACTTACAATGTTAGATGTAAGAACAAATCTAGGCCTAGAAGTAGTAGAAGAAATAAGAAAATACTTTAAAGATAAAGTATATAATACAATAATTCCAAGATTAATCAGATTAACAGAAGCACCATCACACGGAAAACCAATAATTGCATATGATCCAAAATCAAGAGGATCTGAAGCATATTTAAATTTAGCGAAAGAGGTGATTGAAGCAAATGGAAACACAAAGTAAAAGAAGAGCCCTAGGTAGAGGACTAGAAGAATTATTTAATATCGAAGACATAAGTTATGGAGGAGTAGAAGAAAAAATAATGGAAACTGCTTCTGAGGATGAAGTTAAAGAAATTCCATTAAGTGAACTAAGAGTAAATCCATACCAACCAAGAAAAGTATTTAACGAAGAAAAACTTGAAGAACTTGCTGCATCAATAAAAGAACATGGTGTATTTCAACCAATAATCGTTAAAAAAAGCATTAAAGGCTACGAAATAGTAGCAGGGGAAAGAAGATATCGTGCATCTAAGCTTGCGGGAAAAGAAACAATACCTGCAATCATAAGAAACTTTACAGATGACCAAATGATGGAAATAGCAATTTTAGAAAACTTACAAAGAGAAAATCTAAATGCTATAGAAGAAGCAACAGCGTATAAAAATTTAATGACAAATTTAAACTTAACTCAAGAAGAAGTAGCAAAAAGAGTAGGAAAAAGTAGAAGTCATGTAACAAATATGCTTGGTTTATTAAACTTACCAAATCAAACAATAAACCTAATACAAGATGGAAAAATAAGCATGGGTCATGCAAGAGTTTTATCAAAACTAGAAAACGAAGAAAAAATCAATGATTTATCAAAACAAATAATTAACGATGACTTAACAGTTAGACAAGTAGAACAAATTTCAAATAATGAAGAATTTACAAGAAAACATCAAATAACAAAAAAACAAAAAAATTTAGAATATGAAGAATTAGAAAGAGACTTATCAGAATACTTAGGAACAAAAGTAACAATCCAAAACAAAAAAGTTCAAATATCTTATGTAAATGATAATGATTTAAATAGAATACTAGACATAATAAATTTTACAAAATAGGAGGTTCTCATGACTAATATAATAGATTTTCTATTAAAAAAACAAACTTATATGACAATAATAAGTCTATTTATTTATATTTTAATAGGTTATATAGCATACAAAATAATAAAAAGATTTTTACTTAAAGAAATGACAAAAGGAAGTAAAAAACGTAAGAAAACGATTACAAAATTAATAATAAGTGCTGCAAAAATAGTTATAGTAATAATTGAGATTATCTTAATTTTGCAATTATTTGGAATAGATGTAACATCACTTCTTGCAGGACTAGGAATAGCAAGTGTTGTTTTAGGACTAGCACTTCAAGATATAATGAAAGATATTTTATCTGGAGTATTTATAGTTCTAGAAGATCAGTTTGATATAGGTGACATGGTAGAAATAAACAATTTAACAGGAACTGTTGACAGTATTGGTGTTAAATCAACAAAACTACATACTTTTGATGGAAAAACAATAATAATTCCAAATAGAAATATTGGAGAAATTATAAATTACTCAAAAAGAAATATGTTTGCGGTTGTAGATATTCCTATTCCTTATGAAGAAGACTTAAATAAAGCCGAAAAAGCAATAAATAAAGTTGCAGAAATAATAGAAAAAGAACTACCTAATGTTATAGGAAAAGTAGAGATTCTTGGAATAAATGAATTAGCCTCATCAAGTATAAATTATCGTATTATGGTTGAAACAAAAGGTTTAGGGAACTTTGTTATTCAAAGACAAATTAAAAAAATTATTTTAGAAGAATTTAATAAAGAAAATATATCTATTCCATATAACAAAGTAGAGGTAATAAATGGAAAATAATTATAAAATAGGCACAAAAGTCATAATGAAAAAAGAACATCCATGTGGAACAAACCTTTGGCAAATCACAAGACTTGGGGCGGACATAAAAATAGAATGTTTAAATTGCAAAAGAGCAGTTATGCTTCCAAGAGTAGAATTTAATAAAAAAATAAAAAAAATAGTTGAGGAGTAAAATCATGGCAAAAAAAAGAAAACTAAAAAAGATAAATCTCCACCCAGTAACAACATTTATATTACTAATTTTCGGAGTTGTTCTATTAAGCTTTATATTATCACTATTTAACGTATCAGCAACATATAACACAATAAATGCTAATACAAATAGTTTAGAAAAAACAATAGTTTCAGTAAAAAATCTATTATCATATGATGGAATAAAATATATAATTAGTAATGCCGCAACAAACTTTATAAGTTTTACTACACTAAGCACACTTATTATAACTTTAATAGGAATTGGAATAGCTGATGTAACAGGACTTATTCAAACATTTATGAAAAGAAAATTAACAAAAATAAATCCAAAAACAATAACATTTTTAATTTTCTTAGTTTCAGTTTTTTCTAGTATTGTAAATGAAGTAGGATATGCAATTTTAATACCATTAAGTGCACTATTATTCTTATTTAATGGAAGAAATCCCCTTGCAGGAATTGCAACTGCATTTGGAGGAGTAGCTTTTGGTTATAGCATTAGTTTCTTCGTTGGAACAATAGATATAGATTTAATGCCATACACTATAAGGGCAGCAAGATTAATAGATCAAACATTTCATGTAAGAATGACATCAAATTTATTTATAATGATAATTTCCTGCATAATTATTTCAATTGTAGGCGCAATTATTACCGAGAAATTTGTTGTAAAAAAATTTGGAAGATATATATCAAAACAAAAAGATGAATTAGGAAATACTAAAGATATAGAATATTTAGATTTACAATATGAAGAACAAAAAAAGATTTTGGAAGAAACAAAAGAAAAACAAGGATTAAAATATGCATTCATATCTGGATTAATTGTGATATTAATCTTTGTGTATAGTATAATACCAGGACTTCCACTATCAGGAATGTTACTTGATTTAACTCAAGAAGCATATGTTGACCAATTATTTGGAATAAATTCTTACTTTCAAGATGGATTTACCTATTTAACAGCAATCTTTTTTATAGTAACAGGAATAGCGTATGCAATAGGTTCTGAATCAATAAAAAGTGATAAAGATTTAATGGAAAAATTAGGAGAAAAATTATCATCAATTGGATATTTACTAGTAATGATATTCTTTGCATCACAATTTATTGCAATCTTTAAAGAAAGTAATATAGGAGTTGTAATAACCGCAACTTTAACAAATATTTTAAAAGTCTTACCATTATCTGGTGCAATTTTAATAATAGTATCAATAATAGCAATAGCAATATCTAATCTTTTTGTAACAACATCAGTATCAAAATGGGCAATAATATCTCCAGTTTTAGTACCAATGATGATGCAGCTAAATTTATCACCACAATTTGCACAATTCATCTTCAGAGCGGCAGAATCAATGACAAATGGAGTAACCCCACTTCTTGCATATTTCGTTGTATATATCGGATATTTAAATATCTATAATAAAGAAAAAGATAGAGTTTACACCATAAAAGATGGCATAAAAGCCATGAGGCCATATCTTATAGGCTTGACAATAACATGGATAGCCATTATTCTATTGTGGTATGTTTTAGGACTACCACTAGGACCTGGCACTTATCCAACCCTATAGGAGGAAATAATATGAGTTTAAAAGCCGGAATAGTTGGTTTGCCAAACGTTGGCAAATCAACTTTATTTAACGCAATTACAAAGAAAAATATTTTAGTGGCAAACTATCCATTTGCAACCATTGAACCAAACGTTGGAGTAGTTTTCGTGCCTGATGAAAGACTAACAAAACTAGAAGAAATGTATATTCCACAGGAACTAAAACCCGCAACATTTGAATTTGTGGATATTGCAGGAATAGTTCAAGGAGCATCACTTGGTGAAGGATTAGGAAATAAATTTTTATCACATATAAGAGAAGTAGATGCAATCGTTGAAGTGGTTCGTTGTTTTAATGATAAAGAAATAACACACGTAGAAGGAACAGTAGACCCAATAAGAGATGTTGAAATAATAAATTTAGAGCTAGCACTTGCAGATCTAGACATAATTTCTAATAGAATAGATAAAATTAAAAAGAAGGCAGAAACAACTAAAGATAAAGAAGCATTACTTGAAGTATCAGTTCTACAAAAATCAAAAGAAGCGTTAGAAAAAAACATCCCACTTAGATTAGTGGACTATACGAAAGAAGAACTTTTTGCAATAAAGTCATTTAACTTTTTAACATTAAAACCACACATTTACTTAGCAAATATAAGTGAAGATGAAATAACCATAAAAAATGACTATGTTATAAAATTAGAAGAGTATGCAAAAAAAGAAAATTCACAAGTGATAAGAGTATCTGCAAAAATAGAATCAGAACTTGCAGAACTAAATGATGAAGACAAAAACGAAATGTTGCAAGACTTAGGAATAGAAAAAAGCGGATTAGACAAGTTAGTAGAAACAACATACAGTTTATTAGGTTTAAAAACATATTTTACCTGTGGTCCACAAGAGGTTAGAGCATGGACTTATAAAGAAGGTATGAATGCCAAAGAATGTGCAGGAATTATCCATAGTGACTTTGAAAAAGGATTCATAAAAGCAGAAGTTATATCATATAATGATTTAATAGAATGTGGTTCTGAATTAAAAGTAAAAGAAGATGGAAAATTCCGTCTAGAAGGAAAAGATTATCTAATGCAAGATGGAGATATCTGTCACTTTAGATTTAACTTATAAAATATATGAATAGAGTAAAAGAATTATTATTAAAAGCAGAAAAATTTATATCTCAACAAGAATTAAAAGAATTAGCCACATTAATAATAACAGAAGAAGCAGAAAAATATGGAGAAGAAATTCCTGTAATAGAAACTCCCACAATAATAAAATATTATAAACAAAACATTCATAAAGGTAAAAAATATAGTTTAAAATATAAAATAGAAACAATAATAAATTATTTTAAAAAACAAGGTGAATTTAATCCGGTGGAAGAAAAAATTATATTTTTCTATAATAATTTAGAAACGATTTTTTTAAACCAAAAAATAGAAAAAAAATCATTTTCATTACAACTTTTATATCTTATTTTTCATGAATATAAACACATGATTCAAGAAAACAACAGCAACCAAATGTTCCAAATAGAAACACAATTACTAAATCTAGATTATGAATTTTATATGAATAATCACTCAAAATTTTTATGTGAAATAGAAGCAAAGTTATATGGTATTTTAAAAGCAGAAGAAAAATTAAAAGAATATGGTTTATTAACAAAAAAACATCAAAAACATATAGAACATTTAAAACAAAAGTATTGTCAACTTTATGCAGACTATGATGCGAATATAATAATAAATCAATTAGATAAAAATATTGTTTCAGAAAAAAGAAACATATATATCCAAGATGATTCATTATTAATATACATATATAAAAGATCTAAAAAGCCAAGAACTCTACAAGAAATATTAGAAAATGAAAATTTCTACAACACAGATAAAACATTTCAAAACATTTATGTTCTAAATAGACTAATGAAAATAAAAGATCCTAATGAATTTGAAAATTTTGAAAAATGGCAATTAGAATATATATTAGGATGTTTAAATAATGAATTAACATTAATGGTAATTCAAAGAGAATATTATATAAATATAGTGTCTAGTGAAATAGATTTTACAAAATATAATAACAGATTATTTAAACTAGTAAACCTCAGAACAACCTTAGAAAACAAATTAGAAAAAAAGACTAGACAAAACAAACAATAATTTGTTATAATATCCCCGAGTATTAATTTACTCCTTGCTTCAAAAGAAGCCGAATAGTCCAAAAGGAGGTGCAAAAATGAAAAAGTATGAAATTATGTTTATAGTTAATCCTACTTTAGAAGAAGCATCAATTAACAATGTAAAGGAAGAAGTTAAAAAGTTAATTGAAAAAAATGATGGTAAAGTAATTGATTCAAAAGATATGGGTCAAAGAGATTTAGCATATGAAATCAAAAAACATAAGAAAGGTTACTACCATCTTTATACTATTGAAGGAACAACAGAAACAATTGATGCATTTAACCATATGTCAAATGTTAATACTAACATTATTCGTTCATTAGTAGTAAAGATAGAAGATTAAGAGGTAAAAATGAACAAAGTATTTTTAATAGGTAGATTAGTAAGAGACCCAGAATTAAGATATACTGGATCAAATATAGCAGTTGCAACATTTTCTCTAGCGGTTAACAGAAACTTTTCTAATCAAAATGGTGAAAGAGAAGCAGATTTTATTAATGTTGTAGTATGGAGAAAACAAGCAGAAAATATAAAAAATTATATAAAACAAGGCAGTCAAATCGCTATTGATGGACGTATTCAAACTAGAAGTTATGATGATCAAAATGGTCAAAAAAGATACGTAACAGAAGTAGTCGCAGATAATGTTCAATTTTTAGATACAAAGACAAGCCGCGAACAATCACAAGGATTTAATCCAAGTTATAATAGTCCAGCTGTAGAAGATTCACCATATAACTATACAAGTGATATGAGAACTTCAACAACTGATATACCAGAAGATCCTTTCAAAGATTTTGGTGCTGAAATAAAAATTGAAGATGATGATTTGCCATTCTAATAAGGAGGAAAAACATGGCAGAATTTTATAGAAAAAAGAAAAAAGTATGTTACATGTGTACAGGAAAAGATATTAACTATAAAGATGTTGACACTTTAAGAAGATATATAAATGATAAAGGTAAAATTTTACCAAGACGTGTAACAGGAGCTTGTGCTAGACATCAAAGACATATAGCAGAACAAATTAAAAAAGCACGTGTAATTGCATTATTACCATTTACAAAATAAGATGATAGAATTTCTATCATTTTTTTTATTATATTGATAAGATTTCAATAAGAATTAAAAAAAATATGGTATAATAAATATACAAATGACAGAACTAAAAAAATATAGTATAATATTAAAAACGAGGTGAATCATATGCAAGTGATATTTATAAAAGACTTGAAAAATCAAGGTAAAAAAGGTGAAATAAAAGAAGTAAAAGATGGATATGCTAAAAACTTTTTAATAAAAAATGGATATGCTGTTCAAAAAACAACAACAAGTATTGATATTTTGAATAAAGAAAAACAAGAAGAACAAAGAATGGACGAACAAAATAGAAAAAATGCCAAAACATTAAAACAAGAATTAGAAAAAAAAGTATACACATTTAATGTGAAAACAGGAGAACACGATAAAGTATTTGGAAGTGTTTCAATAAAACAAATAAAAGAAAAACTAGATAAAGATTTTAAAATATCAAAAAATCAAATATTATTAAATAATCCACTATCAACGTTAGGATTTCATAATGTAGAAATAGTTTTATACAAGGACATAAAAGCTACTATAAAAATAGAACTAAAAAAGTAGGTGAAAGAAGTGAATAAAGAAGTTCCACATAATCTTGAAGCAGAACAATCTGTATTAGGATCAATGTTATTATCAAAATACGCAATTCAAAAAGCAACAGATAGTTTAAACTATGAAAACTTCTTTTTAGAAAAAAATGGCAAAATATTTGAAGTTATAAAAGAAATGTATAATAATAACATAGCTATCGATTTAACAACTTTAACAAATGAATTAAAAACAAAAAAATTATTAAATGAAATTGGCGGTATAGAATATTTAACAGAAATAATAGAACAAGTTCCAACCGCTGCCAACATAGAACATTATATAAAAATAGTTGAAGATAAAAGTATCTTAAGGAATTTAATAAACGAAGCAACAAACATTGTAACATTAGGTTATACAAATGAATTATCAGTAGAGGAAACTTTAGATAAAGCAGAAGCTAGAATTTTAAATGTTGTTAAAAACAGAAAATCATCAGAATTTAGAATGATGCCAGAAGTTTTAACATCTTTCCAAGAAAATCTAGAAAAAATGGCTGCTAATAAAGGAAAAATAAGTGGTTTATCAACTGGATTTTATGACTTAGATAATTTAACAAATGGATTAAAAGAAACGGAACTTATCATTTTAGCAGCAAGACCTGCGATGGGAAAAACGGCATTAGCCCTAAATATTGCTACAAATGTTGCTATATCATCAAAAAAATCAGTAATTATTTTTACTCTAGAAATGCGTGCTGAACAATTAGTGTCACGTATGATTTCATCTTTAGGACAAATAAATGCACAAAAACTTCAAAATGGAGACTTACAAAATCAAGATTGGAAAAGAGTAAATGAAGCAATGAGCCAGCTTGGAGAAGCAACAGTTTATATCGATGACTCACCAGGAGTAAGTATTGGAGATATAAAAGCAAAAAGTAGAAGAATAGCAGCAGCAGATGAAAATTTAGGATTAATAGTTATAGACTACTTGACATTAATCAATAGTCAAGGAAGATATAGTGGAAATAGACAACAAGAAGTATCAGAAATATCAAGAGCTTTAAAAACTTTAGCGTTAGAACTAAAAATACCAATATTAACCCTTGCTCAATTATCTAGAAGTCCAGAAACAAGAGAAGATAAAAGACCAAACTTAAGTGATTTAAGAGAATCAGGATCAATAGAACAAGATGCCGATATAGTAGCGTTTATTTATCGTGATGATTACTATAATCCAGCATCAAAAATAGATGATAATATGAGTAGAAGTGAAGTAATAATTCGTAAAAATAGAAGTGGAAAAGTAGGAACAGCAGAATTACTTTTCAAGAAAAACACCGTTTCCTTTATGAATTACACTGGTGAAAAGAAAGAAAGTGATAAAATTGAATAATACCAAAAATATATTTTTTATAATTTTATCTTTAGCAATTACCATAATAGCAATAATACTAAATCAAACAACAAATGTTTATTATGGTGCAAGCAAATCTTATAGAGTATATCTAGAGGGAAAATCATTAGGTTTAATTTCATCAAAAGAAGAACTAGAAACATATATAGATAATAAACAACAAATAATAAAAAATAAATATAACGTTAAAAACGTATATATTCCAAATGGATTAGAAATAAAAGAAGAAACGACATATAATCAAAAAATAGATTCTATAGAAAAAATATATAAAGAAATAGAAAAAGAACAAAGTTTTTCTATTCAAGGATATATAGTAACTATAGAAAAAAGTAGCACAACAGAAGATGAAGAAAATAATACCAGTACTAAAGAAGACAAGGAAATAAAACTAAATGTTTTAAATAAAGATATATTAACAGATGCAATAGATGAACTAGTATTATCATTTATTGATAAAGAAGAATACGAATCATATTTAACAGAAACACAACAAGAAATAGAGGATGAAGGAACTATTATTGAAAATGTATATATAAAAGAAACAATAAAAATAAAAAAAGACTACATCCCGACAAATGAACAAATTTTTACAAGTAGCAAACAATTAGCAGAATATCTATTATACGGTTCATTAGAAAACAAAAAAACATATACTGTCAAAGAAGGAGATACAATATCTTCTATTTCAGAAAAAAATGAAATATCAAATAATATATTTTTAATTATAAATAAAGATATTAATAGTGAAGATGCTCTTCTTTATCCAGGGCAAAAAGTAGTAGTAAGTAAGGTGTCCCCAATTATTACAGTTGTCGAAGAAACACACTCTGTAAAAAAAGAAAATGTAAAATATCAAACAGTAACAAAAGAAGATGATATGTATGTAACAGGATATTCAAAAGTTATACAAGAAGGGAAAAATGGACAAAGCGTAATTACGAGAAAAATAAAAAAAGAAAATGGTCAAATAACAAGTGCGGTTATTGTGGAAAGTATCGTTATAAAAGAAGCAGTAAATAAAATTGTAAAAGTAGGTGCGAGAACACAATATCTTGTTGCAAATACTAAATATTGGGCATGGCCAACAACTAATTCATATACCATAACAGACTACTATGGATATAGATTACATCCAATATATAATACAATAAAATTCCATAATGGATTAGACTTAGGTGCAAGGTGTGGACAACCACTATATGCCGCAAATGACGGAACTGTAACAGAAGCAGAGTATCATTATAGTTTTGGATATTATGTAAATATAAATCATAACAATGGATATACAACAAAATATGCACACATGCAAAAAATATTAGTAGAAGTAGGACAAGCAGTTCACATGGGAGATATAATTGGAAGTGTAGGTTCAACTGGAGATTCAACAGGATGCCACTTACATTATGAAGTAACAAAAAATGGATCATACATGAATCCAATGTTATTATATCAATGAAAATAAAAGTGTTAGGAAGTGGTTCAAAAGGAAATTCAACTCTAATAGAAACCACTTCTTATAATATTCTAATAGATGCAGGTCTTACTTTAAAAAATATAGAAAAAAGATTGAAAGAACCACTACCAAAAATAGATATATTGCTAATAACGCATACTCATAAAGATCATATATCAGGTATAAAATCCATAATAAAAAAACATAACCCACTAATATATACATTATCGAAAGAAGTTGAACAAACATTGAAACTAGAAAACATAGCAATAAAAAAAGAAATAGAAAACGATGAATTGATGATAAATTTATTTAAATTATCTCATGACGCAGAGTGCTGTGGGATTCTTTTAAAAGAATTCGAAAAAGAACTAGTATATATAACAGATACAGGGTATATCAATGAAAAAGTATTAAATAAAATAAGAGAAAAAGATATTTATATAATAGAAAGTAACCACGATGAAGGAATGCTAAGAAACGGACCTTATCCATTTCATCTTCAACAAAGAATTAGAGGAGATAAAGGTCATTTATCAAATGAAGCTTGCTCATCATATTTAAAAAAAATAATAGGGCAAAATACAAAATACATAGTGCTTGCACATTTAAGTGAAGAAAATAATAAAGAAGAATTAGTAGAAAAAGCAATCAATAATATGCTTAATCAAACTCCAAATAAAATAAAAAAGGTATATATAGCAAAACAATATGAAACATTAGAAGCAATTGAGGTATAAAATGATTAAAATAATTTGTATAGGAAAAATAAAAGAAAAATATTTAAAAGAAGGTATAGAAGAATACATAAAAAGATTACAAAAATATACTAAATTAGAAATAATTGAAATAGAAGATGAAAAAGATGACAATATAAATACATGTTTACAAAAAGAAAAAGAAAAAATTTTGAAACACATAAAACTAAAAGATAATATTGTTATTTTAGATATAAAAGGAGAAAAACCAACAAGCATAGAATTTTCTAAATTTATAAATGATGAATTAACATACAATAATAATATAGTCTTTTTGATTGGTTCATCAAATGGACTACACGAAGAAGTAAAAGAATTAACCACAAAAAAAGTTTCATTTTCTAATTTAACATTTCCACATCAATTATTTAGAGTTCTTTTATTAGAACAAATTTATAGGGCTTTTAAAATAATAAATAATGAATCATATCACAAATAGGGAAACCCCCTATTTTTTTGCATATACTTAAAATAGGTGATTGAATTGGAGCAAGTAAGTAAATTTCTGTGGATAATAGCAATAATAATTATATTTATAAACAGCATTTATTTCTCTATAAAATTAAAATTTCCCCAATTAAAAATAAAAGCAATGATAAAAACATTAAAAACCAATAAAACAAACAAAGAAGAAATAAGTGCAAAAGATACTTTAATAATGTCACTTGCTTCCAAAATAGGCGCTGGTTCATTAGCAGGAGTAGCTTTTGCAATTTATTATGGTGGAATAGGAACAATCTTTTGGATGTGGATTTCTTCATTTTTTGTTTCCATAAATTGTTTTCTCGAGAACATTTTATCAACAATTTTCAAAGAAAAGGATGGACTTTACAATAAAGGTGGTCCAGCATATTATATAAAAAAGGGTCTAAGAAACAAAAAAATATCCATAATTTATGCCATATTAGCAATTTTAGCATATACAATAGGATTCCCAGCCATCCAAAATAACACAATAACAAATCTAACCACAAATATATATGATATAGACAAAATATTAGTAACCACAACAATAACATTATTAGCAAGTATAACAATATTAAAAGGAATAAAGTCAATATCAAAGCTATGTAATAAAATCGTGCCAATAATGTCAATTACATATATTATTTTAGGAATTACAGTTATAACAATTAATATAGAACATATATTACCAATATTTAAAAACATTATTCAAAGTGCCTTTAATAAAAATTCTGTTCAGGGTGGAATAATTTATGCATTAATTATAGGAATGCAAAAAGGTATATTTGCAAATGAAGCAGGCGTTGGAACAAGCGCAATTATATCTGGAGCAACCTCTAACAAAGACTATATTAAACAAGGATATTTAGGAATAATTGAAACATATTTTATAAGTTTATTTGTGACCACAATAACAGCCTTTATAATAATATTAAGTCCATATAATATAATAGAATTTAACAACATAAATGGAATAGAACTTACTAAATATGCATTTAACTATCATTTTGGATATTTTGGAGAAATAATACTACTCATAATTTTAATATTATTTTCCTTTTCTACAATTATAACAGTATATTATTATGGAGAAAGTAATTTGAAATTCCTAACAAAGAAAAAACGACCAATAAATATTTTAAAAATTATTGCCATAATTTCACTATTCTTAGGAGGAATTATTAGTTCCTCATATATATGGTTAGTAGTAGACACATTTGTAGCGTTGCTTGCCATTATAAATATTACATCAATTTATAAATTAAAAAATACTATATTTGAAAAATATAAAAAACGACCAATAAATAATTAATAATCGTATATAAATAATAACCAAAAAATGATATAATTTAAAAGAAGTAGGTGATGAAATGATAACTAAAGAATGGGATGCTTTATTAAAAGAAGAATATCAAAAAATATATTTTCAAAATTTATTAAATGAAGTAGAAAAAGAATATAAAACAAAAACTATATTTCCTCCCAAAGACGAGATTTTTAATGCTTTAAAATTAACGGAATATAATAAAATAAAAGCCGTAATAATTGGACAAGATCCCTACCATGGAATAGGAGAAGCAGAAGGCTTATCATTTTCAGTAAAGGAAAATATTAAAATGCCACCATCATTAAAAAATATATTAAAAGAACTAAAAGATGATTTAGGTTATGAAATTCCAAAAAGTGGTTCTCTAAGAAAATGGTCAAATGAAGGTGTTCTGTTATTAAACAGTATTTTAACGGTAGAAAAAGATAAACCACTATCCCACAAAAACCTTGGTTGGCAAACATTTACAGATGAAATAATAAAATTACTAAATAAAAAAGAAACACCAGTAGTGTTTATCTTATGGGGTAATTTTGCAAAAAGTAAGAAAAAATATGTTACTAATAAAATTCATTATATAATAGAATCACCACACCCATCACCTTTTTCGGCACACAATGGCTTCTTTGGAAGCAAGCCATTTTCAAAAACAAATAATTTTTTAATATCAAAAAAAATTAGTCCAATAGATTTTAAATTAGACTAATTTTTTAATATTTCATAATTATCTAGCTTTCTAAGTTTAAAAACTTTTTTACAATCAAGTTTAAATAACTTAAATACATAAACAAAAGGAATTTTAGAATATATTTCATTATAGTTAATACAGTTCATATTATAAAAATCTTTTAAACCCTCAATACCTTCCTCAATTTCATTTATTTTATCAATTAACTCTTTTGTCTTTTTATTAACCTTTTTTTCTAAAAAATACTTATGAATATTCCAATATGTTTCGAATAACATATCTTCTCTTTCAAAAATATTAAACTCATCATTAGGTTTATATAACTCTACGACTTTATTATCATCAACAGCATCTATAATTTCTTTTATAAAATTTTCTTTTTGATTTAGAAGTTCAGTAAGATTATTTTGACATATTTTAATAGTATTATCTATTTCACGAATTTTTAAAAATTTAACAAAAAAAACTCCAATAAGTATTAAAAACAAAAAACCAATAAATAAAAAAATGTATAACATAAAAGTCACCTACCATATAAATTATACCACATTTTTTTTTAATTACAATAAAAAGAAAAATCCTAAAAAAGGATTTATATTAAATAACTTTATAATTTATTTCTTCATCAAAAACAATAAAGTCTAAATAAATAGTAAGAAGTAAATACCATTTTCCGGTTTTAGAATCACTAACAACTATATGATCCCTTGCCGCTTGCTCAACTACACCAGTAAAAATTCTATCTCTCCATTCTCCAGAATCTGGGAAAGTCATGTAAAAACTTGCAACTTTTCCTTTATTCATTCTTAAAATATTTTCCACATATGATTGTTCAAGTGGTAAATCAGTAGAATAATCCGATGGAGTAAAAGTTAATGGATTATTTGGAATATTTGGATTATAAAAATTATTATTATTCATAAAATATCTCCTTTCAAACTAATAAACTATATGAAAAAATATTAATAAATATAACTAATAGTCCAAAAAATAAAACAAAAATCCATATATTTAAAAATTTAAAACAAAGAAATTATAGAAATTTAAATTTATTTAATATATAATTATAATGGTGATAAAAATGCAAATAAAAGTTGGAATATCTAATAGACATATTCATTTAACAAAGGAAGATTATGAAATTTTATTTAAAAATGAAGTTATTACACAAAAAAAACCTTTAGTGCAACCAGATGAATATGCTTCAAATATGACAGTCACAATAAAAGGTCCAAAAGATAGTATTGAAAAAGTTCGCGTTCTTGGACCATTTCGTTCATACACTCAAGTAGAAGTGTCAACAACAGATACATACAAATTAGGTATAACACCAAAAGTATCTAATTCAGGTGATTTAGATCATGCAGAACAGTTAGAAATAATTGGTCCTCATGGCCAAATAAAAAGAAAATGTGCCATTGTTCCAACAAGACACATTCATTTAAATAAAGAAGATATAAAAAATTACAACTTAGATGTTAATAAAATATATAAGGTAAAAATAACAAATGAAAAAAGCGCTATTTTAGAAAATGTTTATTTAAAACCATCTGAAAATGGTGTTTTAGAATTACATTTAGATACAGATGATGCAAATGCATGTCTATTAAAACAAGGAGATTATGTAGAACTTATAAAATAGGGAAACCTATTTTTTTCTTTTGCTCATATCTTTATAATTTTCAAGTATTTCCATGATTCTTTCATCAGGATTCATATATTCTTCATATGAAATACCTAGGTCATATAATACTTCATCTTTTAAAAAACCAATATCACTTAAAACATAATTACAATAATCATCAAAATATTTATCATTCATCAATATCAATTCCTCCAAAATTTATATAACTACCAAACGCCTTAGGCTCAGTGCCTTTAATGTAGTATAATATTTTTTTTCTTTCAGCATTAGAAGAAACAATTTGTCCATTAACAGGATTTACCAAAACCGCAGAAACATTTTCTGGAATATCATACCAAGATACTTCCTTATTATCTAAAAAATATTCCATTGCACTAGCCCAAGAATTTTTATTAGAACTTACTATGTCATTACTAATTTCACTATTATCATCATAACCAGCCCAAGTAGCTAGTAAAACATCAGGTGTATAACCAATTACCCAAGCATCAGTATCAGTGCTGCCACTTTTAATTGCATACTTATTAGTTAACTTTGAAATCATATTTATACATGTAGGATAAGTATAATCAATTAAATTACTATCGTAAGAACCAGTTAAAAGTTCATTCATGATAAATGCATAAGAAGAATCAAGCACATATTCCTCTTCCTCCCTATAAGAATAAAGAACATTTCCCTCAATATCCTCAACCTTAAGAATAAAATGAGGACTAACTTTTTTGCCCAAATTAGCAAAAGCAGAATAACTAGAAGCAAGCTCTAAAATATTAACTTCATAAGTTCCAAGAGGAAGAGAAGGAATAGCTTCCAAATTAGAAGTAATTCCAACTTTTCTTAAAATGTTAACAAGTTCCTCTTCACCTAAAAAAAGATGAGTTTTAACAGCATAAATATTATCTGAATATGCAATTGCAGCAGCCAAAGAAATTTCCTTATTAGCATATACTTCTCCAGAGTTTCTTGGAGAATAGGAACTTTCATCGGAAAAATGAAAAGTTGTTTCCTGACTTAAAAAAGAAGTTGAAGAAGTAAAACCACTTTCTAAAGCCCGATAATATAAAAAAGGTTTAATCGTAGAACCTGGCTGCCTAAAAGAATTTAAAGCGCGATTATACTGTGATGAATTATAATTGACACCACCAATTAAAGCCATAATAGACCCATCCTGCGGTTTCATCATAACTTTAGATACCTGAACTTTATCATTAACCAAATTATCATCGATAGAATTTTCTAAAGCAGTTTGAGCCTCAATATCAAGAGTAGTCCAAATTTTAAGACCTCCTGTTTCAAGATAACTTTGAGGAATAGCTTCAATATTACTAAGTTCTTGCATAACTGCATCTTGGTAATACATTAAAGAAGTTAAATTAAAATTCTCTAACTTACCAAAAATATTAAGTTCTTCCTTAAAAGCTTCATCCAGTTCTTTCTCCGTTATCTTTTTATTATTATACATTCTTTCCAAAACCACTTTTTGTCGTTCCTTGGCAAGATCAAAATTATTAATTGGAGAATAATCACTTGGACTATTTGGAATTCCTGCAAGCATTGAAGCCTCTGCAAGTGTAAGCTCTGATACATCTTTATCAAAATAAAACTTTGAAGCACTAGAAATACCATAGACACCATGTCCATAATTAATAGTGTTCAAATAACCCTCTAAAATTTCATCCTTGCTATAGTGAGTTTCAAGTTCAAAAGTAATCCACATCTCTTTCCATTTTCTAGACCAAGACTTTTCAAAGTTTAAAAATAAGTTTCTTGCATACTGCTGACTAATTGTTGAAGCGCCTTGAATAATTTCACCAGCTTTAATATTTTCCATCATTGCCTTAGCAATTCTAAAAAAATCAAAACCCATATGCCTGTAAAAATTTTTGTCCTCAACTGATAAAGTAGCATCAATTATCAAAGGACTAATATCATTTAAAGAAGCCCATTCATTATTTTCGTTACCACAAAAAACTAAAGAACCATCTTTATCATATAAATAAAAAACATTTGCACTTTTTATATCAAACTTTGGAGTAATTGCAGCGTATAAGTAACCAATTAAATTACATAATAAAAAAAATCCTAAAAAACAAGTAAAAACAATTCCTCCAAATTTGAATATTTTCTTATATTTTTTCATTTCAGCACCTAATTTCAATAGTTAGTATGAAAAAAAATAAAAAAAATATGTGGTTTTTTCAAAAAGTATGTTATAATCTTGTAGTGAAAGAGGAAGTGCTATGTCAAAAGTTAAAGTTATTTTAAAAATAAATGATTATTTAATTGAAGAAAAAGCCATAATTAAAGATAGTATTTTATTATTAAAAGATAAAGATAATTTAAAAACCAATATAAAAATAGATTTAATAAAAAACACTATAATAAGAGAAAACAAAGAAATGTTAATAGAAATTAATTTTGTAAACAAAATAATTAATTATCATATAAAAGAATTAAATAAATCTTTTACAAGTCCTTTTGAAATTTTAAACTTAGAAAAAAAAGAAGAACAATTAAAAATAAAATATAAAATTGAAAATAATATATTTAATTTATTTTTAGAATATAAGGAGGAAAAAAATGAAAGAGGAAATTAAAAAACTAATAAAAAAAGCCTTAAATGATGAAACAGAACTTGATGAAATAACAATAGAAATTCCTAAAAATAATGAAAATGGAGATTATTCATCTAATATAGCTATGAAAATATGTAAAAGAAAGTCTCTATCTCCAATAGAACTTGCTAATCAAATAAAAGATAATATAAATAGTTCATTAATAGAAAAAATTGTTATTGCAGGCCCAGGATTTATAAATTTTTATTTAAAAAAAGATTATTTATTAGACAATATCAACAAAGTTATCGAAGAAAATGAAAATTATGGCCGAAGTAATATTGGTAATAACACAAAAGTTAATGTAGAATTTGTAAGTGTAAACCCAACAGGAATTATTCATTTAGGGCATGCAAGAGGAGCAGCTTATGGAGATTCATTATCTAATATTTTAGATTTTGCAGGATATAATGTAACACGTGAATATTATATAAATGATGCAGGAAATCAAATGATTAACATGGCAAAATCTATAAAAGAAAGATACAAAGAAATTTTAGGTTTAGAATTTAATCTTGATGAAAATTCATATCATGGACAAGAAATTATAGATGTAGCACAAAAAATTTATAATGATAAAAAAGATACATATTTAAATGAAGACTTAAATACATTTAAAAAAATAGGATTAGAATACTTTTTAAACCAAATAAAAGAAGATTTAAAAGAAGTAGATGTTAATTTTGACGTATGGACTAGTGAACAAACGTTAAGAGACCAAGGATTAGTAGAAAAAACTATTGAAAAATTAACAGACTTAGGTTATACTTACAAATTAGATAATGCAATATGGCTAAAAACAACGATATTTGGTGATGAAAAAGACAGAGTTTTAGTAAAAACAGATGGAAGTTATACATATTTCTTACCAGACATTGCTTACCATTTAGATAAACTAAATCGTGGTTTCGATGAATTAATAAATGTTTTTGGAGCAGATCATCATGGATATGTAACAAGACTAAAAGCAGCAGTTAAAATGTTAGGTAAAGACTCCAATAAATTAGATGTTCCACTTGTTCAAATGGTTCGTGCCATGAAAGATGGTAAAGAATATAAGTTATCAAAAAGAACAGGACAAACTATTACTATGTCAGATTTAAAAAATCAAGTTGGAAAAGATGCATTAAGATATTTCTTCGCAGCTAGAAGTATAGATACACAAATGGATTTTGATATTGATTTAGCAAACAAAAAAACAAATGAAAATCCAGTTTATTATATTCAATATGCTCATGCAAGAATATGCTCTATAATAAATAGTTATAAAGAAATAAAAACAGAAAAAAATTACAAATTTAGTTCCATTACATCAGATGCAGCATATAATGTGTTATCAAAAGTATATGAATTTAAAAATATTGTTGAAAAAGCTGCTAAAAATAAAGAACCACACTTAATAACAAATTATGCATATGAACTTGCAAATAGTTTTCATTCGTATTATGCAAAAGAAAAAATAATAACAGAAGACGAAATATTAACAAAAGAACGTATAATGTTAATAACAGCAGTCAAAATAACAATAGCAAATGCTTTAAAATTAGTTGGAGTATCAAGTCCAAATAAAATGTAGGAGGAAAAAAATGTCTATAAAAAAAATGAGTAAAGAAGAATTAGAAACCTTATCATATAATGATATTGCAAACATTATATTAAATGAAGAAGAAGCACAATCAACGTTAAATTTATTTGAAAAAATAGTAAAAATTTTAGAATTACCAAAACAAACAATAGAAAATAAAATTGGAGATTTTTATACATCATTAACTACAGATAAAAGATTCATTCTTTTAGAAGATGGTAACTGGGATTTAAGTAAAAATCACAAAACAACTGCTATTATCATCGAAGAAGAAGACTTAGAAGAATTGGAAACAGAAGAAAACTACGATGATGAAATAATAGATGAAGAAGATTTAGATGAAATTTATAATGACGATTTAGATGATGATATAGATAGTTCAGTAGAAGAATACAAAAACTTAGTAATTGTAGATGAAGAAGATTTAGGCTTAGAACAATAAGCCTTTTTTAAAAAAGAGGTGAAAACATGATTGAACGTTTAGAAAAAATATTAGAAAAATATAATGAAATAACCCTAGAACTTTCAAAACCAGAAACACTTAGTAACATAAATTTGTTAACAACTTTATCAAAAGAACAAAGCAAATTAACTGAAGTTGTTGAAAACTATAAAAGATATAAAGAAGTTTTAAAAAATATCGAAGAAGATGAAGAATTATTAAAAGATAATGAATTAAAAAATATTGCTAAAGAAGAACTAATTTTATTAGAACAAGAAAAAGAAGAATTAACAAAGAAATTAGAAATTCTATTACTACCAAAAGATGAAAATGATGGTAAGGATGTAATAATAGAAATTCGTGGAGCAGCTGGTGGAGATGAAGCAAATATTTTCGCGGGGGATCTTTTTAGAATGTATCAAAAATATTCTGAAAAACAAGGATGGAAACTTGATATAACTAATGCAGAAGATGGAACTAACGGTGGATTCTCACAAATAGAATTTATGATAAAAGGTGAAGATGTTTATTCAAAATTAAAATACGAAAGTGGAGCACATAGAGTTCAAAGAATTCCTCAAACTGAATCACAAGGAAGAATCCATACATCTACTGCAACCGTTTTAGTATTACCAAAAGTAGAAGATATAGAAGTAGATGTTCAAATGTCAGACATAAAAATAGACGTATATCATTCAGGCGGAGCAGGAGGACAAAGTGTAAATACCACTGACAGTGCTGTTAGAATGACACACTTACCAACCGGAATAGTAGTAACATGTCAAAACGAAAGAAGCCAGCTTCAAAATAAAGAAAAAGCCCTTCAAATCTTAAAAGCCAAAATATATGAAGAAGAATTAAGGAAACAAGAAGAAAAATTAGGTAGTGAAAGAAAAAATAAAATAGGAACAGGAGATCGTTCTGAAAAAATAAGAACATATAATTATCCACAAAATAGAGTAACAGATCATAGAATAGGGTTCACAGTTAATAAATTAGACAGAGTTGTTGAAGGAGAACTTGAAGATATAATAACAGCTTTAATAAATGAAGATCAAAAAAGGAAATTAGAAGCAAGTGAAAATTAATGATATTTTAAAACAGACAACAGATAAAGAAGAAACAAAACAAATATTATCCTTAGTTTTGAATAAATCTATACCAGAACTCCTTTTAAGTAAAGAAGAAAAAATAAATATAAAAAATTATATTAAATATAAAAAAATAAAAAAAGGAATAGAAAAAGGAAAGCCAATTCAATATTTAACAAAACAAACAAATTTTTATGGATATAACTTTTATGTAAATAAAAATGTTTTAATACCAAGACCAGAAACAGAAATACTTGTATATGAAACAAATAAGTTAATAAAAGAACATTTTAAAGAAGATATTTCAATTATAGATATTGGAACAGGTTCCGGAAATATTGCAATTACTTTAAAAAAACTAAATTCAAAAATTAAAGTAACAGCAGTGGATATATCAAAAAAAGCAATAAAAGTGGCTAAAAAAAACGCTAAGATGAATGATACAAAAATAATATTTATTAACAGTAATTTGTTAACAAATATTAAAGATAAATATGATGTTTTAATAAGTAATCCACCATATATAGATAAAGAAAAAGACTTTGTAGAAAAAAAAGTTTTAGAAAATGAACCGCATTTGGCGTTGTTTGCACAAGATAATGGATTAGAAAATTATAAGAAAATATTAAAAGATTCAAAGCGAGTTTTAAATAAAAAAAATATTATTGCATTTGAAATAGGCCAAAACCAAAAAGAAGATTTAATAAAAGAAATAAACAAAATTTTTCCAAAAAGCAAAATAAAAACATACAAAGATAATAATGGTTATGATAGAATAATAATAATTTTAAATAATATTGAATAAAAAACTAAAAAATCACTCAATACATAAGTAAGGGTGATTTTTAAATGAAAAAAATTATAATTTTTATATCTTTAATAATATTATTTTTATTAGGCTCTCACTTTAAAGAAGAATATTATATAATACCAAATGAATCAATAAGACTAAGAATCATAGCAAATAGCAATAGTGTTTATGATCAATTTATAAAAAATGAAGTAAAAACAAATTTAGAAAAGGAACTTCAAAATACTATGAATCAAAGCACTAGTATAATAAATGCAAGAAAAATAATAGAAAAAAACTTAGAAAAGTATAAAGAAAATATATCAAACACATTAAAAGAAAATCAATATGATAAAAATTTTACAATTAACTATGGAAAAAACTATTTTCCTGAAAAAGAGTATAAAGGAGTAATATATGAAGAAGGTGAATATGAATCACTTTTAATAACAATTGGAGAAGGACAAGGAAATAATTGGTGGTGTGTATTGTATCCTCCAATTTGTTCTCTAGAAGTAGAAGAAAGTAATGAAATAGAATATAAATTTTTTATAAAAGAAATATTTGAAAAATATTTAAAATAAAATATATGAAAGAAAAAATTCATATATTTTTTTTATAACAATATACTTATATCAACATATTTATAAAAACATTGACAAATAAAGTAAAAAGTAGTATAATAAAGCCATCCAAAAAAAGAAGGGGGAATCTTGGTATGGATAATAAAATATATGTGGTTCAACAAAAAAACCAAATTGTAGGAATTAAATTTAGAGGAAAAGTATACGAAGTAAAAGATGAAAACAGCAGTGAAACTATAAAAACAATAAAAGAAGAACATAAAGACTTTGTAGATGTTTTTAATGAAGCAAAAAATAATAAAGGAATAGTAATTGTTGATGGAAAAACAGTTAAAGTTAAGCCAACAAAAACATTAAAAACAAATATTTCAAAAGGCTTGAAAATAAGATTGGCAGCTTTAGGTTTAGCAGGAGTTATAGGAACTGGTATTATTATGTCTGCTTGTGCTAATAAAGAAAGTTCCGAAAATAAAAAACCAAATACTGAACAATCTTTAATAAACGAAGAAGATAATTTAATGAGTTATATTAATCAATTACAAGAAGGTGTTCAAAAGGAAGCATGGTTAAAAATAAATAGTTTCCAAAAGTATTTCAACAATACAGCATCAAAAAATATTTCTATTGAAGAAGATAATGGAGCTCAATTATTTTTAACTGGAGAACAATGTGTTGCTTTATTCACTAGACTTAATGCAGATAGATTGACACCTGAAGAAATGGCAAGTATTTTCGGAAATAGTAGTTACTTTAATTTAACAAATTTAGATGAAGAATATGCAAAAGCTTGTGAAATATTAACATATTATTATATGACTGCAACAAGCACTTCTGGAATTAACAGACTATTTATAGATAATACAGATAGAGAAGCATTCATCGAATTTGAAAAATTAGTATTAAATTACAACGAAAGCAGAACAGAAAGTAACAGAAATGAAATAGTGGAAGCACTAGATAATATTTTCTTAAGTGATGAAATATCTGGTATAAAAGAAAATAATAAAGGCGTAGCAAGCACTATTGGAAGTGCAATAATTCCAGCACTTGAATTAACTTATGCAGTAGATAGCGAAAAAGCAGATGATATTATAAGAGTAAATGAAACAATTACATGTAACATTTTAAGAGAATATTTAAAACAATCAATTGAAATAAAAGATGAGGCAAACATAAAAAAACAAGGATTGTTAGAAATAATGCCAGAAATTTTAGATCAATATAATATCAAATCAAAAGATATTAATATTAATCTTTCTGCAAGATTTGAAAAAATAGTTAAAGAAGTTTTCGGAGATGAGTTAGATTACTCATCAGAAACTATATATTATGATTACACAGGAAATACAGCTTCTAATACAACAACTGTAAATAACAAAACAGAAGCAGAACAAGAAGCAAAAGAAGAATTTGAAGCAGAATATAGCGAAGAAAATAAAAAACAAGAAGCTTATGGAAAAGGATTGACTGCAGTAGCAAACAGTTCTCTATATGATGAAGCTTATAATTATGTTTCTCAAAATGGAACAAAACCAAGTGTAAGTAATTATTCATCGATGATTAATTCAATAAAAAATTCCTATAATGGTTCATACACATCATCATTTAATAATGGTGTAGATGATGGAGCGCAAAATACAATCAACAATGCTTATAATGATGCAATAGTTGAATATAATGCAAGAAATAACAATGAACCAAAATATGAAATAGAAGAAGAATATATACCACAAGAAGAAATATCAACTCCAAAAGAAAACACAACAATAGAAGAATACATTCCACAAGAAGAAATAGAAGA
>JAZNOG010000057.1:0-9675 GCA_045580645.1 Bacilli bacterium | reverse complement strand
ATTTGTTTGAAAATGTTAAACAAAAAATAGAAGCGATGATTAAAGAAGAAATAAAATCTTTAGAAAATGATGATAATGAAGTAGTTGAAGAAAAATTAAATGAAATACGTTCTAAGGGTTTAGACAATGATTTGCTTGATGAAGAATTGATTTTTTTACTATCTATGATAAATGATAAATCAATTTCAGAAAAAAATATTTTTGAAGAAAAAGATAGTTTAATAAAGCAAAGAAATGAATTAAAAGAATCTTTGCAAAAGAAATTAGATAGACAAAGAAGTGTAGAAGATTATATACATTATCAAACTGCTCAAAAAAAATATGAATTAAAAGAATTGGGCAAACAAATAATTTTATTTTTAATATCAGGTCTAACTATCTTTGGAATAGCTAAAGGTTTGATAAAGGGAACTGAAAAATTAACAACTGTTAAATTATATAGGCAGTATGAAATGATATATGATTCATATGATGATGAAACAACTATTCTTGATTTAGGATATGGGGATGAATATGAAGATGTTTCTATAAAAGTTTATTATCCTGTAGAGGATAGACTTTTGGTGACAGATAGATTAGTTAAGACATATTCTGATTTATCAAAATATGATCTTGAAAATCCCAAGGATTATATGAATATAAATTTAGATGATTTATATTATGAAACATCTCATTTAACAGTAGATGAACTAACCGAGAGAATAAATGAAACATATAAAATTATTACAATGATTAAAACTGACGAAAATGATTTTATAGAAAAAGAATCTAAAAGATTATTTTATTCGTGTTTATTGTTGGAATTATTGGTTGCTGCAGTTTGTGCTCTTTATGTTTTTGGAGAAACTTCATTTATAGCAGAATTTGGTGAAACTATTGAAGATTTGAAAAATACATTAGATAGATTAAAAGATTCGAAATTTGAAGATGAAAAACTAGATAAAGAAATAAAAAAACTACAAAAATTAGATGAAGAAATATGTGCAAAAATATTAGAGTTAGATAAAAAATATAATTTATTAGATAAAAGCAAAAACAAATCATATGTAAGAACAAAGAAGGCAAATGTGTAAATGTTTGTCTTTTTAATTTGTATTTTTTATTAATAACAATTGAAAAATATCATAAAATGTAGTATTATATAACTAGGATGTGATAATTATGTTTTTAACGTGGCTTATGATTAGTTTAGGTTTAATAGTTGTTGAACTTTTAACTGTTAATTTAGTTTGTATTTGGTTTGCAATTGGAGCTTTTTTTGCAGGACTTACAACCTTTATAACTGATAGTAATGTTATTCAAATAATAGTTTTTTTAGTAGTAAGTGTAGTAGCATTATTTTTAACTAGACCTTTAGTTAAAAAATATTTAGTAAAAGATATAGAAAAAACTAACTATGATAAAGTAATTGGTATGGTTGGAATTGTAACTAAAGATATTGGAAAATTAGAATATGGGGAAGTAAAGGTTGATGGGAAATATTGGACTGCTAAGGCAGATAAAAAAATTAAAGAAGGTAGTAAAGTAGAAATACTTTCTATAGAAGGAGTAAAATTAGTTGTAAAAGAAAGAAAGGAGAATGACTAATGATATACTTTATACTTATACTTGTAGTTATTGCAATAAGTGGTATTAAAATTATACCTCAAGCTAAAGCTTATGTTGTTGAAAGACTTGGAGCATATAACAAAACACTTCATACTGGACTTAATTATGTAATTCCTATAATTGAAAGAGTTTCAAATAAGGTAAGCTTAAAAGAAATAGTAAAGGATTTTGCACCACAACCTGTTATTACAAAAGACAATGTTACTATGCATATTGATACAGTTGTTTATTTTCAAATAACTGATCCGAAACTTTATACTTATGGAGTAGAAAATCCAATTAATGCAATTGAAAATTTAACTGCAACTACACTTCGTAATATAATTGGAGAACTTGAACTTGATGAAACACTTACTTCAAGAGACATTATTAATTCTAAAATGAGATCTATTCTTGATGAAGCGACAGATCCATGGGGAATTAAAGTAACTCGTGTTGAAGTAAAAAACATTTTACCACCTAGAGATATTCAAGATGCAATGGAAAAACAAATGCGTGCAGAACGTGAAAGAAGAGAATCTATTTTAAGAGCAGAAGGAGAAAAGAAAGCTGCTATTCTTACTGCAGAAGGTGAAAAAGAAAGTATGATTCTTCGTGCAGAGGCTAAAAAAGAAGCTCAAATTAAGGAAGCTGAAGGGGAAGCTGCCGCAATACTTAAAATAAATGAAGCAAAAGCTCAAGGATTAAAGCTTTTAAAAGATGCTAAAGCTGATGAAGCAGTATTAAAATTAAAAAGTTATGAAGCATTTATTGATGTAGCAAATGGACAAGCTACTAAAATTATAATCCCATCAGAATTACAAAACTTGGCAACTGCTGCAACAACTGTTAGTGAATTAGTAAAAAAAGATAAAAATAAATAATATTAATTAAAATACTAAGAGAAATCTTGGTATTTTTTATTTATTTTTGATATAAAATAATATTAGATAATAAAAAACAACGGAACGAAACATTAAAATATCACGGAATGAAACATTAAAATATCACGGAATGAAAACACAAAATATCACGGAATGGTATTGATTTTTTCTGTTAAATGTAGTATAATGTGCTTATCAAAAAAAGGAGGTCTATTATGGAAATAAAAAATTATAAGAATAGAATTGTAGATGATAAAATAAAAGAATATTTAAAATTATTTGGAGCAGTATGTATTGAAGGACCAAAATATTGTGGAAAAACTTGGGCTGGTAGACGTCATTCAAAAAGTGAAAGTTTACTTTATACTAATACAGGAGAAAATTCTAATGAAGCAAATCTTGCTAGAATATCACCTGAAATAATTTTAGAAGGTGAAAAACCTAAACTTATAGATGAATGGCAAGAAGCACCTAATTTATGGGATGCTATTAGATACGATGTTGATAAAACTGGTTTAAAAGGACAATATATATTAACAGGTTCTTCTACTCCTAAAAGAGAGGGTATATCTCATAGTGGAGCAGGTAGATTTGGTAAAATTCAATTAAGAACAATGTCATTATATGAATCCGGAGATTCAACTGGGGATGTTTCTTTAAAAGATATATGCTATGGGAACAAAATTTCTAAATCTACTGGAGAAGTTAGTTTAAAAACTCTTGCTCATTTAATTATAAGAGGAGGATGGCCTTCAAATTTGGATTATTCTTCTGATGATTCAAGAAAAATTGTTAATCAATATATAAATTTAATAATAGATGATGATTTACATAGAGTTGATGGTATTAAAAGAGATAAACATAAAGTAAAATTATTATTAAAATCACTTGCTAGAAATGAGAGCACAACGGTTACAAATGCAACTTTAAAAAAAGATATAAAAGAAAATGATAATGAAGATATTGATATAGATACAGTTTCTGATTATTTAAATACACTAGATAAATTATTTTTATTAGATAATGATGAACCATTTTCTACTAATATTAGATCAAGTGTAAGAGTGAAGCAAACAGAAAAAAGACATTTTGCAGATCCTTCAATTTCATGTGCACTTTTAAATTTAACTGAAGAAAAAATGATTAATGATTTAGAAACATTTGGATTTTTATTTGAAGCACTTGTTGAAAGAGATTTAAAAATATATGCAGATTCTTTTGATGCAAAGTGTTATCATTATCAAGATTATACAAACAAAGAAATAGATTCAGTAATTGAATTAGAAGATGGTTCTTGGTGTGCTTTTGAAATCAAATTAGGAGTGAACGCTATTGATAAAGCGGCAGAAAATTTAATAAATATACGTGATTCAATAATAAAAGAAAATGGAAAAGCACCAAAAGTATTATGTGTTATATGCGGTCTTTCCAATGCCGCTTATATAAGACCTGATGGTGTGTATGTAGTGCCTATTACAGCTTTGAAACATTAAAATAATAATGAAACATGTAATAAAATAAATAAAAATTACATGTTTTTTTTATGAAAAAATAAAAATAAAATGAGTAATTGTTTTGAAAATCAAAAACTATTCTTTTTTTTATTTATTTTTGATATAATTATATATGTCTATGATTGGAGGTGTTATATGCCAACTTGGAATATACATTTAGCTATTGCTAAAAAACTTAGCAAGGAACTTGAAATAAAAGAAAAAGATATTTTTATGACTGCTAATTTATTTCCTGATTATCATAAAGAAGAAAAGACTAAAACACATTATTTAACTACTAAAGTAAATAAGAAAGAAAATCTTCCAAATATAGATAGATTTGTAAAAAAATATAATTCTATGATGAATAATCCAGTTGTTTTTGGATATTTTACACATTTACTTACTGATTATTATTTTAATAAAGTAACTCATAATGAACATTATATTTATAACGATAGTGATGAACTTGTTGGTTTTCTTTTAAAAAATGGAAAGCATAAGTATTTAGATGATATAAAAAAAGTTACTAGTTTTAAACACAGTGATTTTAAGTTATTTGGGGAGTATCTTGCTAAAAATAAATATATAACAGTGCCTAAATATAAGGAAGAAATACTTGAATATAAAAAAGATTTAAGGGAAGTGGATATTCCTGAAGATGATATAAAAAAGCTTATAAAATATTTAGAAAAGAATATTTTAAAATATCATAAGATTATTAGAAAAAAATATGTTATTTATACTAGGAAACTTTTAATGGAACATTTTGAATTTTGTATAGAATTTATTTTGAAATATATAACTGATAACAATATAATATATAAATAATGGAGGAAATATGTTTGAGACATTAAGTGATAGATTACAGAATGCAATAAAGAATATAAAGGGATATGGAAAGATTACTGAAGAAAATATAGAGCCTATGCTTAGAGAAGTTCGTTTATCACTTCTTGAAGCAGATGTTCATTATAAAGTAGTTAAGGAGTTTACTAATAATGTAAAGGAAAAAGCTCTAGGAGAGGAAGTTAAAAAAAGTTTATCTCCAGGAGAAATGTTTGTAGGTATTATTCGTGATGAACTTGAAAAATTACTTGGTGGAGAAGCTGCTCCCCTTAATTTAGAGGGTAATCCTGCTGTTTTAATGCTTGTGGGTCTTCAAGGTTCAGGTAAAACCACTACAATTGGAAAATTAGCTAATTTACTTAGAAAAAAACATAGTAAAAAACCACTTTTAGTAGCTTGTGATATTTATAGACCTGCTGCAATTGATCAATTAAAGCAAATTGGAAAAGAACTTAATATAGAAGTATATGAAGAGGGTAAAAATAATCCAGTAGAAACATCTAAAAATGCTATAAAGCACGCAAAAGAAAATGGTTTTGATTATGTTTTGATAGATACAGCAGGAAGACTTCATATTGATGAAGAGTTAATGAGTGAACTTAAGGAAATTAAAGAAAATGTAGATGTAAATGAAACTCTTCTTGTTATTGATTCAATGATGGGCCAGGATGCAATAAATGTAATTACTGGTTTTAACGAAAATATAAATTTAACAGGTGTTGTTTTAACTAAATTAGATGGAGATACTAGAGGAGGGGTAGCGTTATCTGTTCGTCATTTAACAAATGTTCCAATTAAGTTTATTGGTATAAGTGAAAAGCTAGATGGTATAGATTATTTTTATCCGGATCGTATGGCATCACGTATAATTGGAATGGGAGATATTTTAACATTAGTAGATAAAGCAAATGAAGTTATTGATGAAAAAGAGGCAGAAAAATCACTTAAAAAGATGCAAAGTGGAAAGTTTGATTTAGAAGACTTTTTATCACAAATGAAACAAATAAAAAAATTAGGTTCAATTGAATCAATACTTAAGTTATTGCCTGGCGCTAAAAAGATGGGACTTAATAATATTCAAATAGATCCTAAAGATATGGCCCATGTAGAAGCTATAATACTTTCTATGACTCCTTATGAAAGGAAACATCCAGAAATACTTAAGGCAAGTAGAAAAGAAAGAATAGCAAAAGGTTCTGGTAGAAGTGTTCAAGAGGTAAATAGATTACTTACTCAATTTGAACAAAGTAAAAAGATGATGAAACAAATAGCAAGTGGAAATTTTAAATTGCCATTTTAGACAAGAAAAAAACAAGAACTAATTTTAAAAATTCTTGTTTTTATTATGCAGCTTTTTTCATTGTTCTAGCTTCTTTTACAGAAATTCTTCCTTTTTCACCATTTTCAAAAGTTACAACTTGTAAATTTAAACCTTGTTTCTTTTTAGTGGCATTTAAAGCCTTAGAACGAATATTTTTAGTATTAGGTTTTCTATTTGACAAATTTTTAGCCATAGTTTTCCCTCCTTCTTAAATAAGCATTATAAATTTATCATAAATTAAGAAATAAGTCAACTTTTTTAATGTAATTTCCTTATAATATGTTGATTTACTGGTAAAATTATCTCTTTTAATTATATGAAAAACATTACGAAAAAATGTTTGTTTTCTCCTTGTTTTCCAAATTAACTTATTGTATAATTATATATGGGAAACAATAGTTGCTAGAGTGTCTACCTTCGATCTGTGAGGAAAGGAGGTTTGAACAAATGAAGAAGAGAAATTTTGTAATAAAAGTTCTAAAGAATAATTTGCATCATTTTATTACTTCTAACTTTACTAATTTTAGTAATAAAAAAGTGACACTTAATTCAGTAATGAATTAAATGTCCATCCATTTTTAATATAGGGTAGACATTTTAGTGTGAAGAACTATAATGTTTCCCTTTTTTATTTTATGCAAGTTTCCTTGACATATTCATAATAACATATTTTATGCTTTTTGTCAAAAAAATAATTACGAAAAAATGTTTGTTTTCTCCTTGTTTTCCAAATTAACTTATTGTATAATTATATATAGGAATATTTAATTACCAGAGTGTCGCCTTCAATCTTAAAAGAGAGGAGGTAGATAAAGATGAAAATTAAGACTTTTATAATAAAAGTTCTGAAACTCATTTCTATCATTTTATTACTGTCTACCTTATTGGTGTTAGCAATAAAAAAATAGACACTCAGTGATATGAGTGTCGTGTCCATTTATTAGAGGTGACATTCACTCGCAAAATTAAATGTTCCTCTTTTTTATTTTATGCAAGTTTCCTTGACATATTCATAATAACATATTTTATGCTTTTTGTCAAAAATAACATTTCTCAATAAATATTTATTTTTTATTTCTTTTTTGATAGAATAATAATTAAAGGAGGTCCTATTATGTATGTTCCATTATATGTAAAAACTGATTATAGTTTATTGTCTAGTTTAATAAAAATAGATAATTTAATTGAATATTTAAAAAAGAAAAATATAAAGGTTTGTGCTATTGTAGATAATAATTTATTTGGAACTATGGAAATTATAAATAAATTTAATAAAAATAATATTAAACCTATAATAGGACTTGAAGTATCTTTTGAACAAAAAACTATTTTATTATATGCTAAAAGTGAGGATGGTTATAATAATCTTATAAAAATTGAAACAATAAAAAATGAAAAAGAAATAACTATTGATATTTTAACTACTTATAATAAAGATTTAATATGTATTATATTTGATAATACTTTATATAATGATTTTAAAACTATTTATCAAGATCTTTTTATCGGGGTATCTAATAATAAAGAAGCTTCTTTAAATAATATTATTGGGGAAACTGTTTATATAAATAAAACATTATATTTAGAAAAATATGAATATAAATATTTGCCTTATGTATTTATGATAAGAGATGGTAAAACTATTAGTGATGGAATAGATTTTGTTTATCAAAACAATCATTTATTATCTAATGATGAAGTTATAAATTTGGTTGATATAAATTCTATTAATAATACTATAAAGATAGGGGAAATGTGTAATTTATCATTTTCTAAGAATTTATGGATGCCTAAATATGATGTGGAAGATTCAAAAAGTTTTTTAATAAATCTTGCAAATAAAGGTTTAAAAAGAAGATTAGGAGTTATTCCAGAAGAATATCAAAAACGTTTGGATTATGAACTTGATATAATACTTAAAATGCATTTTGAAGATTATTTTTTAGTAGTATATGATTATATAAAATTTGCTAAAAAAAGTAATATACTAGTGGGACCAGGTAGGGGTTCTGCGGCAGGATCTTTAGTTTCTTATTGTTTAGGTATTACTGATGTAGATCCCATGAAATATTCTTTATTATTTGAAAGATTTTTAAATCCAGAAAGAATTACTATGCCTGATATAGATACAGATTTTCCAGATGTAGATAGGGATAAAGTAATAGAATATGTTAAAGATAAATATGGACAAAATAGTGTAGCCGGTATTATTACTTTTGGGACACTTGCTACAAAACAAGCAGTTCGTGATGTGGGAAGAGTTTTAAATATAGATTTAAGAGATGTAGATTATATAACTAAGAATTTGGGTTTTAAGGAAACATTAAAGGAATTAAAAACTCGTAATAAGGAAATAAATAATTTTATAGAATCTAGTGATAAACTTAAGATGTTATATAATATAGTTAATGTAATATCTAATAATAAAAGGCATACTAGCACACATGCAGCAGGTATTGTAATAAGTCGTGAAAATTTAGATAATATACTTCCTATAATAAAAGGTTCAGAAGGTTTATATTTAACAGAATATACAATGGAATACTTAGAAGAAATTGGTCTTATTAAAATGGATTTTTTAGGGATAAAGAATTTATCTACAATTAAAAATATAATATGTGATATAGAAAAATATGAAAATATTAAGATAGATTTTAATAATATACCTCTTGATGATGAAAAAGTATTAAGTGTATTCTCCCAAGCTGATACTGTTGGAATATTTCAATTTGAAAGTGAAGGAATGAAACGTTTTTTAAAGGATTTAAAACCTAGATCATTTAAAGATATTTGTGCGGCTATTGCTTTATTTAGACCAGGACCAGCAGAAAATATACCTAGTTATATTAATAGAAGAAATAATAAAGAAGAAATTGACTATATTCATCCATCTTTAAAAGATATTTTAGAGGAAACTTATGGAATAATAATATATCAAGAACAAATAATGCTAATTGCAAGTATTATGGCGTCTTATACTTTAGGAGAAGCAGATATTTTAAGACGTGCAATGAGTAAGAAAAAATTTGATATTTTAAAAAGTGAAGAAGAACGTTTTATAAAAAAATCAATGGAAAATAATTATACTTTAGAGGAAGCTAAAAAAGTATATGATTTAATACTAAAATTTGCAAATTATGGGTTTAACAAAAGTCATTCTGTTTCTTATTCATTAGTAGCGTATAAAATGGCTTATTTGAAATATTATTTTCCTAAATACTTTTATGCTAGTTTATTATCTTCTGTAGTAGGTAGTGAAACTAAAACAATTGAATATTTAAATGAAGTAAAAAAAAGAGGAATAAAGGTATTGCCTCCTGATATAAATTTAAGTTATAACAATAAGTATAGAGTAACAAAAGATGGAATAATTATGCCTTTTTCTTCAATTAGAAATATTGGTAGTATTATATCTAGTTTTATTGTAGAAAATAGAGATAATGCATATGCTAGTATATATGATTTTTTAAGAAGAAATTATCAAAAAGTAAATAATAAAAAGATATTAGAGTCTTTAATATATTCTCATGTTTTTGATAGT
>JAZNOG010000056.1:0-8282 GCA_045580645.1 Bacilli bacterium | reverse complement strand
TTTCTTCTTCATTACACTTAACAGCTTTTTTTAATCTAAAAATTTCTGCAGATTGTTTATCAATTATTGAATTTTGTTTAGCCCATTCCCTTCTGTAAGGAAAAAATATTTTATATAACATATAATCACACTCCTATCAATACTAACAAAATTTCTAAAGCCTTTGCTTGTTCATCTGTTAAATCTTCTATATCAATAACATTAGATACTTTTAATACTATATTTTCTAAATTTTCATATTTTGTATCTAAAAGTTTTTCTTTCAACCTATTACCCTTAATTTTCATCAATATCTTTAATACTTCTTTTCTTTCCTCTGAAACTAACATTCTATTTCTCCTTATAATTATCAAATTTTTGATTTTTTTTATTATATTTTAAAGTTGTAATTCCTGTTGTTCCATTTCTATTCTTACCAATAATGACCTGAATATCTTCTGTTTCTTCATTTATACCTTTATAATAATTTTCATTATGTAACATTAAAACAGTAGTTGCTGATTGTTCTAATTCTCCAGTTTCTTTTAGATCAGATATTTTAGGTCTCTTATCTTTTTCTTTTTCTGAATTTCTATTTATCTGCGCTACTAGAAAAATTGTGCAATCATAATCTAAAGATACTTGCCTTAATTCTTTTACAATTTCAGTTGTTCTTTCATAGCTATTTTTAGAATCTCCTCTAATTAAGCCAACATAATCTATAAAAGCTAACACATGACCTTCTTTGCTTTTTTGCATGATGTTATACTTTATACTTTTAACAGTCTGAGTTCCTGAATAACAAAATATTTTTTTATTTGCTATATTTTCACAGCCTAATTTAATAAAATTGTCTTGATACTCCGATTTTGAATTATCATGAAATTTCATACTTATTCCAGAATTTATTGCAACTAATCTTTGATATACTTGTTTTTCACTCATTTCCATATTGAAATATAAACATGGATAATTGTCGGATAAATTTTCAATTAAGTTTAAAATAAAACCAGTTTTACCTTGTCCAGGTCTTGCAGCTATAACAACAAAATCATGTTCTTGTATATTACTAGCTAGTGATAACTTTTCAAATCTAAATTTTATATTCTTATTTTTGGATGAAATTAAATTATAAATTTCGTTATAACCAAGTCTGTTATCTTCTGGTTTTAAAGTTTTACTTTCCAACTCATGAATAGACTCTAATAATTCTTCTTGGCTTATTTGTTGATTCTTAAATTTATCTATTTGATGCAAAATTCTTCTAGATATGAAATTTTTGAATACTTGTTCTTGATATATTCTAAAATTTCCTATAATTACCAATTGTTCATTTAAACAATCTATTAAATATTGCATTATTTCATTTTTTTGATTCTTTGCTAATTCAATAGTTGAGTATTCAAATAAATGCAAATCAATGGTATTTAGTTTTTTATATTGATTTTTAAATAACTTTAAAACTATTCTATTTTTTTCTGAAGAAAAATGTTCTTCTTCTAAAACCAATTCTTTCATCAAACTAGGTTTTTGTAATAAACACAATATTACAACTTGTTCTACATCAATCATCTAAATTTTTGTAATAAGACATTTCAACATTATTGTCTTTACCGCTTTCCTTTTGTTTATTGAAATTTGCTATATATTCAACAACTTCCTTAGTAGATCTTAAATTACTTTTTTTCCAGTTTGATAAAATTTTAGAAATATATTTTAGAGATAATGCTTTATTAAGAACAGCCTCTTTTAAAGCAAGTTGTATAAATTCTATTGGATAATCGCTTACCATCTGCGCTATGGTCTCATATTCAATAGGACTTAAAGTTCTTCCAAACTCATTTTCTATCTCAGAATAAATTTCTTCTGGTTCTATTTCTTCTTTTACTTCTTCTTTATTTTCTTTTTCTTTTCTTTTATTTTCTTTTCTTTTATTTCCCGATAGGGTATCTATACCGTATATATACCCTATGTTATTTTCTATTTTTTCTAATAAAAAATCACTTTTAATTTTGGTAACTTCTTTTAATAAAAATTTTTTAACTTTCGGTGATGCTGTCCAATTATATTTATACCAATTTTTAATTAAAATTTCGTTTGTTTTTTTATCATAAAATATAAACTCTAATTCTTTGCTCATACGCTCTATTAAGCGCTGGACAGTATCGATATTATATCCTGTTTCATATGCAATTGTTTTGTTTGTTATTTCATAGCATCCTACTTGTGTTGTATGAGGATTAGTTAAAAGATAAAGCATGAAATATCTATCTTCAGGGGTTGCTTTTTCTTGAACTTTTGTGTCCTCCCAAAAAGCAGTTGTTATGTATCTAGTATTAGCCATTTGTTCCTCCTATTGCTTTTTTTCTTATTTTCTGATATAATAACCTCGTTAATTATTTAACAAGGGAAAGAATTGCTTGCAGGCTAATCTTTCTTTTTTTTGCTTCTCATAGATCACCACACTCCTTTCTTAACTAAACAATTCATCATAAATATAAATTATTGATGCTATCATAAATATCCCAGTTACTATTCCAAATGATGTTATAGTAGCACCTCTAAATATTAAAATTAAATCGTGAAACAAAACCCCTAAAAAAACAATCATTGTAATTAACATAAATAAATTTTTCCATTTTATTCTTTTCATTTTATAGCCCACTTTCTTTAACATTTTTCAAACCCATTTTTTCATTAAAATACCAAATAGGTATTTTCCCTTGAATTGTTATTGATTCAGGAAACTCCTTTTCGTATTTACCTTGTAATTTTCTGATAATGTTATAAGCAAGTGATGCACTACATTCAGTTATTTTTTGAATATCTTTAGCATTATAGTATTCTTTCATACATTTGCTCCTTTCGTGGTAGATTTTTTTTATTTTCTCCTTTACAATATTAAATTGAAAGGAGGCTTTATTTTGGAATTTGATTTAACTATAACAATGTCAATTATTATCGGTTTAGTTGCAACATTACCGCAAATTATCGTAGCATTGATAAACAATATTTTTCAGTATAAAACAAAGAAATTAGATACTTATAAAATTTCAAAGCGAACAGCAATTAAAGATTTTATTGATTGTGCTTCCGAATATTGCGAATCAGTTGCAAATTATGAAACCTTATTTAAATATCACAAATCTTTAAATAATCTCAAATTATATATTGATGATTTAAATTTAAAGTTTGTAGATAATTTAAATTCTGCAAGAACTAATAATAACATTGACCAATATTACAAAGTCCTAGATGAAACAATTACTTATCTTTCAAAATTTGTTGACAAGAAATAATTTTATATTTTATGTCATACAGTTCCGATATTTTTTTTGTTAATTCACTTTTTCCATTTAATTCTTTGGATAAAATTGATATATTTTGAAACAACTTTAATAAGGATGATATTAAAGCATTTATATATTCCAATTCATTGCTAATCGGAATATTTTTAATTTCATCAATAACTTTTTCTTCTATAGTATTCATTCTCTCCTCCTATGTTTCTTATTTTTATTGACTATCAACCTTCATTTACTTAAAATAAATTGTTAAGTAAGGAGGTGACAATGTGAGTAATGGTGCCAACGAATTGTTGTTATTTATTCGAGAAGTATATAACAATCGTTTAGCAAAGGGTATTTCCCAAACTCAAGCAGTAATTTTTAATAAAAATGAAGTCTGCGAAAGTTTTCATATTAGTTCTGGCGAGATCGACAATTTACTCCAAGAACTAAATGATTACGGATACATTGAGAAGTGGATTATACCTACTTTTGAATTAAAAGTTGATTATTTATAATCTTCTTTTTTTGTTATTACTATGTTTCCTCATCTTTATTATACATATTCGTATAAACTCTGTTAAAAAAAATATTAAAGTTTAATCCATAGTATTCTAACAATTGACCAAATTTATCCATTACTATTGAACTTTCACCATTTTCGTAGCGAGATATCAAATCTTTGCTTATTTTTGTATCTTTTGCCACTTCCACAAGAGTTTTTCCAACATCAATTCTGCATTTTTTTAATTCTTTTCCTGTGGTTTTTTTTAATAACTCATTCATTTTCTACCTCCTTACACAACCAATTATATTATACGTGTTTGTATAAGTCAATACTTTTTTATACATTTTTGTATAAAAATTATTGATTTTTTTACAATAATATTGTAAAATCAAGGGGAAAGGAGGAATATAAATGATAAACTTTTTTAAAGAAAATTTAAAATATCTAAGAGAACAAAGAAATATGTCACAAAACAGTCTTTCAAAATTAACAAATGTCAGTCAAGCCACCATAAATAGATGGGAATCTGGTGAAAACATTCCTACAATAGATAATGTTATTGATATTGCTAGTGTATTGCATATACCAATAGAAGATTTGCTAGGCAAAGACTTAAGAACTGGAACCTCCTACGAACCAACTGATGAAGATTTTAAACAAATACTTATCAGTAAAGGTCTTATGAACGAAAGCGAAGAAATAAGCGATGAAGATTTTAAAAAACTTGTAAATTTCATGATGGCTAACAAAGATTTTATAATAAACAAAAAGGAAGAACCTTAAAAATAAAGTTCTACCAAAATGAAATATATCCGAATATCAATATCTTGCTCGCTTAACATCGTAAACAATTCGGCATATGTATGTTTCAACCAACCACCCCTATTTATGATAAAATAAATAGGAAACTTTTTTACGCAATATGCAAAAAAAGCATAAAAAAACTCGTGCGCTAACACGAGTCACAATGGAAATTAAATAAATAAATCTACCACGAAATAAATATTCTTTTTCCATGTTTAATTATACTAGAAAAAGAACATTATTTCAATACAAAATTGAAAGGAATGTGATTTTTTATGGATCTAAAAAAATACGAAAAAACTAGATATCAAAATATTTATAGAAATATAAAAAATAAAAATTACATAGTTATGATGAGTAAACCAGTCAAAACTTCTATAGCTTCTATTGATGGTAAAAAAATACTTAAATTAGAGGATGCTTTGAAGATAAGAGACAATTACAAAATAAAACAACAGAAAGGTCTAGAAGTTGCTTATAATGAAGATTTTGATACTTTATGGACAAAATATATGAACTGGTGTATTTTAACCGATAAACAAGTAAAAAATACTGTTTCAAAAAAAGAAAAAACATATAATAAATACTTAAAAGAAAAAATAAATAAAAAAGTTTCAAAAATTCAAAAAGAAGAATTAGTTAAATATATAGATCAACAAGATTGCAGTGATAAACAAAAAAACGAAATAATAAAAGAATTAAAGGCTTTTTTCAATTGGTGCATAAAGGAAGAATATCTTATAGTCTCTCCTCTTTTGAATGTAAAAAAATATAAAGTAAATAAAACCGAAATGAAATATTGGACACCAGAACAATTCAAAAATTTTTTAAATATAATTAACAAAGATATAAATAATAATATTAAAAAGGAAATTGCTTATAGAACAAAAATATTTGTATTACTAGGTTTTAATTTAGGTGATCGTGTCGGCGAAACAAGAGCTTTAACTTTTGATTGTTTTGATTACAATAAAAAAATTCTTAAAATTAAGCACTCAATCAATTATGATAGAAATGATACAGATTTTTTATCACATACTAAAACATATCATTCTCAAAGAGATATAGATATAACAGATAAGTTATTAACTGAAATATATAATTATAAATATTATTTAATAAATGAATTGAATTATAAAGTAAAAGACAATAGTATTATATTTTTTAATTATAATACCAATAAACCATTAAGTGATACAACATTAAGAAAAACATTTTATTATTATTGTGATAAGGCAGAAGTATCAAAAATTAGAATGTATGATCTAAGGCATACTTATGTCGCGACAATGATGATGGAAGGCAAAGAACTATATCACATAAGCGAAAGACTCGGTCATACAGACTATTCTACTACAGTTAATAAATATGGTCATCTATCAAACGAAGTAAGAAAAGAAATAGCGCAAATTACAGATAAATATTACTAACAAATATAAAATGAGAGTAATTTTGAGAGTAACAAAAATAAAAACCCTTATTTTATAAGGATTTTGTAGTTTCTTCTGGTGGCTCCAGCGGGAATCGAACCAGCGACACACGGATTTTCAGTCCGTTGCTCTACCGACTGAGCTATGAAGCCAAAATAAATGGCGGTTCCGACGGGACTTGAACCCGCGATCTCCTGCGTGACAGGCAGGCGTGATAACCACTACACCACGGAACCATGGTTGCGGGAATAGGATTTGAACCTATGACCTTTGGGTTATGAGCCCAACGAGCTACCGAGCTGCTCTATCCCGCGATATAAATATATTAAATTAATGGCGGAGGAAAAGGGATTCGAACCCCTGCGCCGTTTCCGACCTCCCGGTTTTCAAGACCGGTCCCTTCAACCAGACTTGGGTATTCCTCCTTAAAGTTGGTGCCTAAGGCCGGACTTGAACCGGCACGGGGTTTGATCCCCGCAGGATTTTAAGTCCTGTGCGTCTACCTATTCCGCCACTCAGGCATAAATAAATGGTGTCCCGCAGCAGATTCGAACTGCTGACCCTTTGATTAAAAGTCAAATGCTCTACCGACTGAGCTAGCGGGACAAAAAAATAAAAGTTGGCTGCCTCGGCTAGATTCGAACTAGCGCATGCGAGAGTCAAAGTCTCGTGCCTTACCGCTTGGCTACGAGGCAAATTAGATGGTGGAGCGAGGTGGATTTGAACCACCGAACCCTAAGGAACAGATTTACAGTCTGCCGCGTTTGACCACTTCGCTATCGCTCCAAGTGGTGCCGAAAATAGGACTTGAACCCACAACCTACTGATTACAAGTCAGTTGCTCTACCAATTGAGCTATTTCGGCAAAAATAAATGGTGGGCGATGTAGGACTCGAACCTGCGACCCCCTGCTTGTAAGGCAGGTGCTCTAACCAACTGAGCTAATCGCCCATGAACATATTGCTCGGACATTTATAAATATAATATATTAAAAGCAATTTGTCAATAAAAATAATTTTTTTTTTGATTTTTTTTTATGTTTTTTGTTCATTTGAAGCTTTTTTTTCCTCAATCCACTTATCTAAATTACTAGATAAAATACCAAATCCACTTCCTATTTCAACAATTTTCTTTTCTTTAAATTTCTTTTGTTTATATTTTATATCTTTTATACTCAATTTCAGATGATAGGCATCTTCATCAATATCAAGAACTTTTACACTAATAACTTCCCCTATTTCTACGATTTCATTTATATCTTTAACAAAATTATTAGATATTTCAGAAATATGAATTAAGCCACTATAATAATCATCTAATCCAATGAATATTCCATAACTTTCTATTCCTGTTACAGAACCTTGGACAACACTTCCCACCTTATATTTAGACATGGTTCTCACTTCCATAAGTTTATTATATACTATTTTATCATATTTTAAAAGAATAATTTTGTGGACAAATAAAAAAAAGAAATATATAATAAAGTTGGTGATTTAAAATGAAAGAAAAAGTTTTAGAAGTAATAAATGATTTAAGACCATTTTTGATGAATGATGGTGGAAATATTGAACTTGTAAAAATTGAAGATGGAAAGGTTTTTGTTAAATTTATGGGAGCTTGTAGTAACTGTCCCATGAAACAGATAACTTTAAGAGAAGGAATAGAAAAGACTTTAATTAACAAAGTTGAAGGTGTTAATGAAGTAATATTAGTGGAAGAATAATTATTATTCTTCTTTTATTATCCATTCAATTAATGGAATATTGTAATTTTGATATTTATTAAAAAGATATTTTAATAATGAAATATAGTTTTTATTATTTTGTATTTTATCTTTTATTTCTTGTTCTCTGGAGTTTTCCAAAATAGCATTTTCGTATATATCAAAATAAAAAGATGGAAATAAGACTCTAGATATAATTAACATTACATCTTCCCTTTTTAAATTTAGTTTTTCAAATAAGTTGTCTAAATCATTGATAGTCCAATTTTTAACAAAAATATATGATTTTAAATATTCTGCTAAATCTCTTTCTTTATAATCTATAATCAAATTAAGGGGATTTAAAAAATCTAATATACTCATATCTACATCTACTCTTTTATGACAAATTTGTTTTGGTTTATCTATTTGAATATAATTTAAATAACTAATTCCATTTTCCCATATTCCAATATAATAATTTATTGAATTTCTTATTATAGGATATTTAGTTTTAACTTCATAAAATTGATTTTCTATGTAGTCTATTTTATTTTCCCAAAATAATG
>JAZNOG010000055.1:0-3457 GCA_045580645.1 Bacilli bacterium | reverse complement strand
GGTTATTTTATCTAATATCTTCTTCATTTTTATCTTTCTCCCTTTCTCTAAAGTCATCTACATTAGTATTTAACAGTAATCTTTCAATTTCTTTAGCAGTTTTAATTTGGTATTCTGTATCTTCTATTGTTTGTTCCATTATTTCTCTTTCTTGTGCTGATAAACTTTCATCTTTTAATTTTTCTTCAAAAGATTTAATTAATTTTTCCCAAGTTCTTATACTTCCTGAAGTATTAGCAAGTGCTTCTTGTATTTCTTCGCCCTTAAGACTTTTATAATAACTTTTCAAAAAAGGATTTAAATCTGTGACTTGAAAACCTAAACCTGCTGCATACATTAAATCATTATAATTTATTCCTATATGTTGACTTATTTTTCTTAATATTTTAGGATTAGGAACCTCTCTTTCTCCTGATTCAATTCTTGATATATCTGAATGACTTACTTTTGCAAGTTCAGCCAATTGTCTCATAGAAAGATTTTTTTCTTCACGACCTTTTTTTATTAGTTCTCCAACCTTTGTTGTCATACGAATTACTCCTTTCACAAACGATTATAACACTAATGGAGCAAAATTGCAACATTTTTAAAGAAATTGGTGCTAAAATGCTTGACATACTTTTTTGATATGCTATAATGGTGTTAAGTTGCACCAGAGATAAAAACAAGTGCAACGGAAAATTGTTCTTTGAAAATTTAGTCTTTGTGGAAATCGCCGATATGCCATAAAGTAAAAAAATGCAAGGCTAGATATCTCTATTGGCACGAGAGTTGTTGGTATTACTAAAACCATCCATAGATAGATTGCTTAACAAGTATCTATAAATATCAATTAAGAAAGCGAGGTAATAAATGAATCCAAAAGAAATATTAAAAGTAATTTCAAAACAATGGTGTTCTCTTGAAGATTTAAAAAAATTAACAGGTTTAGGAAAAAATAATTTATTAAAATTAAAACGAGATATTAAAAATAACTTAAATAATAACTCTATTCCTAATAAATTACTTCCTATGAATGAAGTTGTTAAATATCTAAATATTGATATAGATTATTTAAAAAAACTTGATAGAAAGGAGGAATAAAATGCTAACGATAAGTGAAGTTAAAAAAAATTATACAAAAAAAGATTTCATAGTTGATAACTTTATGAAATCTAGTGGGATATATTGTTTAGTTGCAAGACCTAAAGTCGGCAAGTCATTATTCGGACTACAACTTGCTAACTCAATCGCAAACGGAACAATATTTCTAGGATTTAAAACAAATCCATCTCCTGTCTTATATATTAGCACAGAAATGTGTTCAATGCAAATATGTGAGCGAATTGAAAAGATGAATTTACACTTTACTGATGATAATTTTTTCATAGAAGATCAAGCATCAAATGATAGAAAACTTAATCATATGGACTTACAATTAGTTTTTCAAGACTTTGCTCTTAACCATAATGGTAAGTTTATTATAGTTGATATGTTTACTGGTGTTGATGTTAATAATGGATATGATTTAAATAATTATCAAGATATAAATCAATATGTATTTCCAAAATATAGAGAGTTATGTCAAAAATACGGATTTACAATATTATTAATTCATCATTTAAATAAGAATAATACTTCATTAGGAAGTACTGCTATAGATGGTGCTGTTGATGGAATAATTACTTTAAAAAAAGATAATAATTATCCAAATAAATTATTCTTAAAATACGACAGCAGAGATTATCCAGAGATGGAATTAGTTTTAAAAAGAAATGATAATTTAATTTATGAACTATCAGAACTAGAAAAAGAAGATTTACCAACTGAATTAAAGTTATTTTTAAATTATTCAATTAGAAAAAAAGAATTTGACTTTACTTCAAGTGAAGTTGTAAGTGCTCTAGGGTTAATGATAAAACCATCAGTATTCGGCAAATTATTGCATAGTAATTTAGATGTTCTTGAAAAGGAAGGACTTTATATTACTGATGCGAGAGTATCTGACAAAAGAATAAGACATGCTAGATATGAAGAACCGATAAATGAAAATGAATAATTTTCATAAAAGTTTTTGTTAACTTTTTTTCAAAAAGTTATATAAGTAAAAAATGAGTGTGGCACGTTTTGTTGCTTTAGCAATGAAAGTGGCGATAACGAATATTTTTACAATTATTAAATGTAGTTTATCTGCTTTTAATAATTTATTAAATAATAAGTATCTAGTAGATAGTTATTATTTAATCTTGTTTGTAGCATTTGCCTTTACGATTAGTTTAGGCATTTGCGAAGAACAAGCATAAGGGGTTTTTAGGGGAATCACCTAAACTCACGATTGGGTTATGCCCTAGTGAGATAGGTCTAAAAGACCTCTTTAACAAAGATGCAATAACGAAAGGAGGCAAAAAATGTATGACGGAAATCAAGTTGTTCGAGTAGTAAGTAAATATAAAAAGCACGATGCTTATAATATTGGAGTTGAAATGAGTGAAAGAAAAGGAACAGGAAATTATGATAAAGAAAGAACACAATTTAATGTTGAATATGTTTCACTTACTGAAAAAAATTTATATCAAGAAATAAAACAAACTCTAAAAAATAGAAATATTGAATTTAATGACAAACCATCTACCAATATGTTTAATGGAATAACATTCTCAAGTGGACCTGAATTTTTTGAAACACTTGGAATGAAATTTGTAGATAGTGGTAGAACTTATCACGAAGGTAAAAAGAAAGGTCAAATTGTAAAAATACCAGAGATCAAATCTAAAGAAGATATACCTAAAACTGTATCATATTATTTTGATTCTTGTATGGACTTTCTAAAAGAATATGTTGGTGAAGAAAATATTCTTTTAGCACAAATTCACTATGATGAGGATACACCTCATCTTCAAGTATATTTTCTACCTATTGTTGATACTGTAAGAAGAAAACAATATGTAAAAGACAAAGATGGTAATGTTGTTAAAGAAAAACATGAAAACGCTAATGGAAATATAAGTTATACACCTAAACTGCTTCGAGATGAAAATGGTAAAATTATATATTCAGAAGTTAAAGGAAAATTTCTAAATTGTGATGAGTTTTGGAAACAACGAGGTGGTCAATATTCTTTTGGTAAATTACAAGATGAATTCAATGATTTTATAACAAAACGAGGTTTTAATTTATATCGTGGAGATATTGGAAATAAAGTAGAAAATCAAACTAAAACTGAGTGGCAAATTAAAGAATTAAATGCCGAATTAGAAGAATTAAAGCAAGAAAAAGAAAATGTATTAAGAGTAATAGAAAACTCTAAAAACGGGCTTGAAACGGCTAATAAATCTAATGATAAAGATAATCTACTAAATCCAACTAAAAGAAAACTTGGAGGATATAAAGAAGAAGATGTAAATAAGATTATTGATTATACCAAAGATTTAAAAAAACAAGTTGTTGTTTTAAATACTGATAATAAAAATAAAGATAT
>JAZNOG010000054.1:0-4869 GCA_045580645.1 Bacilli bacterium | reverse complement strand
AATTTATGAATTATATTATTAAGCGTTTCATCCGAAGTAATTTGATATCTTGTTTTTCCTAATATTTCTAATGATAATTTATGAAATGTAAATACATCCATATCTATGCCAAATTCTTCTTTTATTTTTTGCTTTAAATTTAAGGAAGAAGCTTTTGTAAAAGAAATACAAAGTATTTCATCTTTGTTTATATTCTTATATTTTATTAAATAATTAATTTTCCCAAGTATTGTAAGAGTCTTTCCAGAACCTGCTCCCGCAACTACTAACAAATATGGAGTTTCTTCTTTTACAATTGCACTTTGTTCTTCATCTAAATAATAACCACATATTTTATCATTATTTTCCATAAAAAATTTGTTACCTTTCAATTTTAAATATTTTTTTTATACAAAACTGATAATTTTAAAATATTATCCTTGCCCTATTAAATAAATTTTATTTTAATTTTTTTAAATAAAATTGGTAGAGAAACAAAAAAATAGAATAATAAAGGGGCATACAAGAATTTAAGAATAGGTTTAATAATTATGATAAAACAAACTGTTTCTCCACCAATCAAGACGATTATACAATGTTTTACTTTAATGTCAAAATGACCATTTTTGCATTTTAAAACTATTTTTTTATATCATTTTCTTAAAAATACTAGAGAAAATGACATAGTTTGATACCACTTTTATATAGCAAATGTTAAAAACATATAAAATTAAAAAAACTTACAATTTTTTATTTTGTAAGTTTTTATTTATTTTTTACTCTACTGTCACAGATTTAGCTAAATTTCTAGGTTTATCTATATCCCTTTTTAATTCATATGCAAGTTTATAAGCAATCATTTGAAGTGGAATAATAGTCATAATAGGTTTTATTAAATTACTAACAGTAGGTATTACTATTTTTTCATCTATAAAATCAAAATTATTATCTAATTCTTCACTAATAATTACTATAACTTTAGCACCCCTGGCTTTTACTTCTTTCAAATTACTAAATGTTTTATCAGCAATTTGTTTATCAGTAATAACTGCAATAATTGGAAAATCTTTATCAACTAAGGAGATTGTTCCATGTTTTAATTCTCCAGCAGGATAAGAAACACTATTTATATACGTAATTTCTTTTAATTTTAATGATCCTTCCATTGCTAAAGCATAATCTATCTGTCTACCCATGAAGAAATTGCTATTATTATCCTTTAATATATCAATTATTTTTTTATAATCTTTATCAATAAGTTCTTTCATCTTTGTTTGCCAAATTGAAAGATTTCTTTGATATTCCTCTATATTTATTTTTTTATTAGACATAACATAAGAAATAATAATAAATGCCACTATTTGAGCAGAATATGCTTTAGTTGTTGCTACAGCAATTTCCTCACCAGCTTTTGTAAAAAAAACATAATCTGCTTCCCTTGCAATAGTAGAAAAAGGAACATTTACAATAGCAAGTGTATCCATACTGTTTAATTTTGCAATTTTTAAAGCAGCAAGTGTATCCGCAGTTTCACCAGATTGAGATACTAAAATAACTAAAGTTTTATTATTTGGAAAAAGTTTTCCATAACGATATTCACTGGCAAGATGAACTGTTATAGGAATATTAGCATTTTCCTCCAAATAATATTTCCCTACTAATCCAGCATGATAAGCACTACCACAAGCAACAATATCTATATGATTATATTTTGAAAAATCAGGAAGTTTTTTACTTAATTCATTAAAACTATTTATATAATCCTGATATAAATTATCAATAACACAAGGTTGTTCATTTATTTCTTTTAGCATATAATGCTCATACTCTTTTATTCCTTCATTTATTCCTTGATTTTTATACATTTGAACATCCTTTTTTATTTCAATTCCCTCTTTATCATAAATAGAAACATTTGTCTTTCCTACAATAGCAAGTTCAAAATCATCTAAAATAATATAATCAGTAGCTAATTTTTTAATTGCCAATATATCTGAAGCAATAAAATTATCACTTTTATTTAATCCTATAATTAAAGGACTTTCTTTTTTTATTGCATAAAGACTATCCTTATCCTCATCACAAATTATTCCTAAGGCATAAGAACCTTTTAAAATATTCATTGTATCAAGCAAAGTTTTTTTCATATCGTTTGTTTCTTCATAAAGACAATTTAACAAAACACTTATTACTTCTGTATCAGTTTGACTTTTAAAAACAAATCCTCTTTTTAAAAATTCTTCTTTTAATAAATCAGCATTTTCTATTATTCCATTATGCACTAATGTAATATGTTTAAATTTATGAGGATGTGCATTAATACTATTTGGTTGTCCATGCGTGGCCCATCTAGTATGTCCAATACCCATATAAGATTTTTCTTGCTTGTCAACTAATTTTTCTAAAGAACTAATCTTACCTTCTTCTTTTATAATTTTAATTTCATTGTCTTTTAAATATGCAATACCCGAAGAGTCATAACCACGATATTCTAATTTTTTTAAAGATTCAAGTAATATTGAAAGGTTTTTTTCTTCCTTTCCAATATAACCAACAATTCCACACATAATCTTTTCCTCCATCTTAAAAGAATATGTATGATATAAATTTTGTTGTAATTTTTATTTTACTTTTTGTTTTATATCTAACGACTACATTTGCCGTAACAGCACCCGCCGAATATTTCGATAGCTGCTAACCTCGTCAACCTTTTAGGTTCTGGCGCTAAAACAATAGAATAACTACTCCTTTCTCTATCATCCTTAATATCATTATATTCTATTTAAAAAATTTTGACAATTAAAAAAGTTATTAGAAATTATTCCAATAACATATAAACTTTTTTATTTTAAACCATATCTAGCATTAAATTTATCAATTTAACTACTTGATTCTATAGGATTTGATGGTTTCAAAACTCGTTTCTTAGGGCTTTTTTCTTCTAATCTAACAGGATTATTTCCAGAATTATCTTTATCATATCCTAAATAACATTCAAATTCACTCAGTATTTCTATATTATCTTTAAATGCTAATTGTTTAAAGTTTCCTTTATTTATAAATCCGTGATTAAATTGAAGTTTCATTCTAACTAATGAGGCAAATTGAATACAGTCTGGATAAAGAATATCACATAGTGGTGGAACTGTTATAGTAGCACAATTAGGAGATGTTTTATATCTCATATTATGAAAATGACCATATAATGATAAAAAATAATGCTTTGGAGTTATTGCTCTAAATTGTTCATCATATTCTCCTTTATGTTTTACTAAAATACAATCATTTTTTATGTTTATTTGACCAAACCTATATCCTAAAGAAATCATATCATGACGATAACTTTCTAAAACTTTCGCTATATTTTGTCCAGTGTTATTTAATGCAGAGTAATCATGATCACCCAAAAGAACAAAATTTAAAATGTTTTTATCAAAAGGATATATTTTTAATAAATAATCAATTTGTTCACTAACATTATCATAAATTTTTTCTGATCTTCCAAATGTTCCATCAATAATATCACCGCATGCAATAATTATATGAATTCCTTCTTTTACACAATAATCATATACTCTTTCTAATAAGTCTGGTCTTTGTTTAATACTTCCTATATGTAAATCAGATATAACTAAAGCTTCAAATTCTTGATCATTAGGACTAGTTATAATATCTACACCTTTTTGTTCGTCAGTTAAAACTCTTTTTTTTGGAACATAAATTGTATCACCTGTATAATAATACTTTTTATCGAACTCATAACCTTTGTTTCTGATTAAAGAAAATATATTATATAATCTCTTATGAGAAATATTTAATATTTCAGCTATTTCATTTATAGTTTTTCCCTCGTTTACTAGTTTTAATAATTGCATTGTTAGTTCAGACATGTAACCACTCCCCTTGCATGGTTCTTTATTCTACTATACAATTAGTAAAAAGTCAATAATTTTAATATCAGCCCTTAAATAAAATTCAAAGTTCCCGCATTTCTTATAATGGGAAGTTAGTCTTTAACTATAAATTGTTTAATCTGCTTGTTTATTATTTTAATCAATAGTATAATTATAAAAGGAAAACTTAACTGTTGGGTGCTTGCCAACTTCTAGAAAGGAAGGAGGCGGATAATTATGCATAAGAAGGATTTTTTAATTCTAACTTTAATCATTATTATCTTCTTACTAATTGGCCTACTTTTTACAATAGTAAAATAAGACTTTTAAAAGAAAAACAGCACTCAATCTCTTAGATTAAGTGCTTTCACATTTGTGGTAAGTGCTCAACTTAGCAGAGTTAAGTCTTCCCTTTTTTATTTTATGCAAGTTCCCTTGACATATTCATATTAACACAAAAAAAGACTTTTTGCAAGTCTTTTACTATTCTTCATGGCGTCCTCGATTGGAATTGAACCAACGACCTATTGCTTAGGAGGCAATCGCTCTATCCTACTGAGCTACGAGGACAAGAAGTTATTAAATAATAGTTATTTAATAAACTCTTCTATTTTATTTTTGTTAATAAATCCAACATTTCTTTTAATTTCACAACTTTTATCAAATAAAATCATCGTCGGAATACTCATGACTCCATAAGCTCTAGCAATATCTTCATGTTCACCAACATTAACTTTAACTACAGATAATTCACTTTCAACTTTTTCAAGTTCTGGACCCAACATTTTACAAGGACCACACCATTCAGCATAAAAATCTACTAAAACTTTTTCTTTAATTAAGTCATCAAAATTTTGATTTTCAAAATGAATTACTTTCATAATTATCTCTCCTATCTATATTTATCAATAAAACTTTTATCTCTAATTTCTATTTTATTTTTTTCAATTAACTTATCAGTTGATTCAACAGTAATAATTTCATATTTAAGCATTAC
>JAZNOG010000053.1:0-7260 GCA_045580645.1 Bacilli bacterium | reverse complement strand
TAATAATAAATCTGTTTTAATAATTAAGAACAAATCTAATAATGTGTAAAAAAAATATTATGTAGAGATATCATCTTGCAAAAGTAATATTTTTTTGATATCATATCTATATAATAAGGAGTTGATTTCATGGATATAACTATGTTTTTTGAATTTCCAGGTATTTTAATTTTAATTGGGGTTGTTTTATTATTGGTGTCTATTATTATAGGACTTGTTGCTTATAGAAAAGTTGATAAGGAAGATTTAGTATTTACTATAGATGAAAATGAAACTATTAGAGAAGAAGAACCAATTATAGAAGTAACACAAAAAGAAGCAGTAGTAGAAGAAGCACCTATAGAACAAGAAGAAAAACAAGAACCAAAAGCAATAGAAGAACCTGAAACAAATAATGAATATATTGAACTTAATGAAGTAGAAGAAGTGAAAGTAGAAACATTACCTGTAATCGAAACAAAAGAAGTAATAGAAGAAAAAGAAATAAAAACAACAATTTATGGTGGTAATAATCCAAAACAACAATTTGTTTTTGATGAAAAAGAAAAAACTATATATGGACAAAAACAACAAGTAACAAAACAAGAAGAGGATATAGAAGAAGTAGAGGTTTTATAATAAAAGGTCTAAGCCTTTTTTTATTTTGCAACAATCTTCAAAAAAAATATAAAAAACTTAGGTATTTTGCCTCCTACTTACTAATTATATTAGTAGGAGGAAAAACAAATGAAAGAAAAAGAATTGCATTTAGTGCAAAAATTATTTAATAATGAAACAATAAGAACAGTCTGGAACAAGGAGAAAGAAAAATACTATATCAGCGTAGTTGATGTAGTTAGTGTTTTATCAGAAAGTGCTAATCCGAGAAACTATTGGAAAGTATTAAAACATCGATTAAGTGAAGAAGGGAATGAAACGGTTACAAATTGTAACCAGTTGAAATTAAAATCAAAAGATGGAAAATATCGTTTAACAGATGTAGTAGATATAGAAGGAATGTTTAGAATAATTGAATCGATTCCTAGTAAGAATGCAGAACCTATTAAATTATGGCTTGCAAAACTAGGTAGTGAAAGAATAAATGAAGTATTTGATCCCTCACTTACTATGCAAAGAGCAATAGATACATATCGTTTAAAAGGATATGATGAAGAGTGGATATCAAAAAGAATCAAAACATTGCAAGAAAGAAAAGGACTAACTGATGTTTGGAAAGAAAATGGTATAATCAAAGGATATGAATATGCACTTCTTACAAATGAAATATATAAAACATGGTCAGGAATGACTTCTAAAGAATATAAAGAGTTTAAAGGGCTTAGAAAAGAATCTTTAAGAGATAACATGGATAATATCGAACTAATATTAACAGACTTATCAGAAGAAGCAACGAAGAGACTAGCAAATAAACAAAAACCTATTGGATTAAAAGAAAATTTAAAAGTAGCAAAAATTGGAGGAAATGTTGCTAAAGTCGCAAAAGAAACACTTGAAGAAAATCTTAAAGAAAATGTAGTAACGAAAAATAATAAATTAGATTATAGATATGTCGAGGATATCACAATGATTGATAATAATTAGAATTTTACAGTTAAAATGTCAATTTTTTGAAAAAAACTTTAAAATACTGTATAATGTAGAAGGTGGTATAATGAAAAACATAATAGAAAAGATATATGACTATTCTTTAGAAGAAATAATGGGAGAAAGATTTGGAAGATATTCTAAATATATTATCCAAGATAGAGCAATTCCTGATGTAAGGGATGGCTTAAAGCCTGTTCAAAGAAGAATATTATATGCAATGTATATTGGTAAGAATACTTTTGATAAACCTTATAGAAAAAGTGCTAAAACAGTCGGTGATGTTATAGGTTCATTTCATCCACATGGAGATACATCTATATATGATGCAATGGTTCGTCTTTCACAAGACTGGAAGATTAAAAACCCACTTATAGAAATGCATGGAAATAATGGTTCAATAGATGGAGATTCACCTGCTGCATATCGTTATACAGAAGCAAGACTTTCTAAAATATCTAATGAACTTTTAAAAGATATTGATAAAAACACAGTTTTATTTGCACCTAACTTTGATGATTCAATTATGGAACCTACTGTTCTTCCTGCTAAATTTCCTAATCTTTTAGTTAATGGAACAACAGGTATATCCGCAGGATATGCAACAAATATTCCTCCACATAACTTAGGAGAAGTAATCGATGCAACTATAAAAAGAATTGATAGCCCAAACTGCCATGTTGATACAATTTTAGACATTATAAAAGGACCAGATTTTCCAACAGGAGCCTTAGTTTTAGATAAAGATGGTTTAAGAAATGCTTTAACAACAGGGCGTGGTAGAATTTTTGTCCGTTCTAAAGTTGAAATAGAAAAAGAAAAAAATAAAACTTCAATTATTGTAACAGAAATACCCTATGAAGTTTTAAAAATAAATATTGTAAAAAAAATAGATGAAATTAGAATAGATAAAAAGATTGAAGGAATAACAGAAGTTCGCGATGAATCAGATAAAGAAGGTCTTAGAATAGTTATTGAAATTAAAAAAGAAGTAGATCCTAACATTATATTAAATTATTTATATAAAAATACCGAACTTCAAACATCATATAACTATAATATGATTGCAATCGTAAAAAGAAGACCAAAACTATTATCAGTGATAGACATAATAGATGCTTATATTGATCATCTAAAAGAAGTTATTTTACACAGAACTAAATTTGATTTAAATCATGCCTTAAAAAGACTCCACATAGTGGAAGGTTTAATAAAAGCTGTATCAATCTTAGATGAAATAATAACTACAATTAGACAAAGTAAAAATAAATCAGATGCTAAAGAAAACTTAGTAACAAAATTTGATTTTACAATGGAACAAGCAGAAGCTATAGTTACATTACAATTATATCGTTTAAGTAATACTGATATGGTTCTATTAGAGGAAGAAGCTAAAAATTTAGATTTAATTATTAAAGGTTTAAAGAAAATAATTGATGAAGAAGAAGAATTAAAGAAACTTATGAAACATGAACTTAAAAACATTAAGAAAGAGTATGATATTCCTAGAAAAACAATTATTACTGATGAAGAAGCCGAAATAAAATTAGATAACACAAAAATGATTCCAAAAGAAGATGTAGTAGTTTTAGTAACAAAAGATGGATATATCAAAAGAACAAGTAAAAGAGCATATTCTGCTAATACCGAGGATCCTCTTTTAAAAGAGCAAGATTATGTTATAGGATTATATGAAGCAAATACCTTAGATACAGTTTTATTATTTACAAATTTAGGTAATTACTTATATTTACCTGTTCATGAAATTCCTGATATAAAATGGAAAATGTTAGGAAAACATATTAGTAATATCATAAAAATAGAAGAAAATGAAAAAATAATCAGTTCTATCTTAATAACAGATTTTAATATAGATAAAGATATAATATTATCTAGTAAAAACGGAATGATTAAGAAAACTAAACTTAAAGAATTTGAAGTGAAACGTTATTCAAAACCTATTTCATGTATGAAATTAAAAGATAATGATGAAGTAGTAGATGCATTTATTTCTAATTATAAAGAGATATTTATTACAACATATAATTGTTATAGTTTATGGTTTGATATAGATGAAATTCCTCTTTCTGGAATAAAATCTAGTGGTGTAAAATCAATAACATTAAAAGATGATCATGTAGTTAAAACAATAAATTTTGATTCAAATATGGAATATGTAACAATATTTACTGATAAAGAAACTGCAAAAAGAGTAAAACTAAATTTATTTGAAAAATCAGTAAGAGCAAGAAGAGGACTTTTAATCTTAAGAGAAGTTAAAACTAATCCATATCATATATTAAATACATTTATTACTACTAATAAAAACTATTTTGGATTAAAAACAAACGAAACAATAGAAAAAATAAAGAATACAGAAATAACTATTACAGATAGATACAAAACAGGTTCTACTATTTCACAAAACAAAGTATTAGAGGTATTTGAAGTTCAAGATTTAAAACAAAAAGAAGAAATAGAAGAAACAAAAAAACATGAAGAATTAGAGCAGGAACATGATAAAATAGTTGAAAAAGAAAAAGAAGAAAAAACATATAAAGTTCACCAAATATCATTACTTGAAATAGATGATAAATTAAAAGAAATAGATGAAATTTTAGATTAATTTTGACTTTTAATAAAAAAAATGTATAATAGTTAATTACAGAAGGTGATATTTGTGGAAAGGGAAAATTTTTATAAATTACTTGTTAACGTTTTATCTAATGTAGAAAAAAAACAATTTTTCTTTTCAATGAGCAAAGAAGAAAAAATAAATTGTTTAGATATTAACCATATAATAACTTCTTCATACCTAGTTTATAAAATACATTTAAAAAACACAGTTTTACTTGAAGAAAAAGTAAAAGATAAAGAAAAACATGATTTTATATTTTATAAAGGAAATGTAAAAGAATTTGAAAACAATAATATTATAGGATTAAAAAGAATAAAGGATGTTTTAACTACTATAGTTATAGAATATCCGTATTTAACATATTTATATAAAATCATAGAAGAATTATTTATCGAACATGAAACAGGTATTTTAAATTTAACTGATGAAGAAATATGTTATATTTCAAATGTAGTAAATAGTTATGCATTTTCAATAAAAAAAGAAGAAAATAAATTAAATATTCAAAGAAAAAGGAATCGTGATTGATTCCTTTTTAAATTATCATAGTTTTAAGTATTCTTTTTGTATTAGAAAAATTCTTTTTAGCAACTTTGTCTAATACTTCTTTTCCATATTTTTCAACAAGTTCTTCACCAATTTTATCAACATTTACCCCAGAACCTTTTGGAAGGGGAATATGATATTCATCACATATTTTATTAAATTCTGTTATAAATATATATCTGCTTATAATTGAAGAAACCGCAACAGCATAATTTTTACTTTCTGCTTTAGTCATAAAAGTAATATTATTTACAATATTTGGTGTTCCTTCTAAGTAAGAATAATATCTACTTTCTTTGGCAAATTCATCTACTATTATATATTCAACTTCTTCATCGATTTCATTTAAAATAGAGTATAGTGCTTTATTATGCATAATAGCTTTAATTTTATTCATATTATTTTCTTTACTATATTTTTCATTATATTCAGTATTAGTTAGAATAATACTTTTATATTTTATATTTTTAATTATTTCAGGAGTAATTTTAAGAATTTTTTCATCAGTTAATTTTTTTGAATCTGTTACTCCTAAATTTTTTAAGAAATCAATATTTTGTTTCTTTACATACGAAGCAGTAACAACAATAGGACCAAAATAGTCTCCTGTTCCAACTTCATCTGATCCAACTGAATTAACATCAAAATATTTAGAAACTATTTCTTCTTTTTCATCATTAGCAATAACAGCTCCCCACATATTAGCGTCTACATCAGCACTTAAACCTTGAAACATAGCCTTGCCTGAATTGTATAAAGTAATTATAGTATCTTCTTCTTGAGCCTGAAATATAGCGTAAGGCGGAGTTTTTTCACGAACCTTATCTTTATAATATTCAATCATTTTTTGTTTAGTTTCTTCATTAACTTTTATTACAACATTCATTTAAATCACCATTATTAGTATAACATTTATAATCTTAAACATAAAGAATTTTTATAATTTAATTTTATTAAGTAATGAATTAGTAACTTTTTCATCTTTTAATTTATTTATTAAAAATTTTTAGCTCATAATAATTTAGTGAAATATAACTTTGAACATTTATAAATTTTTATAATTTTTTTATGGCTGTAACTGGCATTATTCAGTTTTAATATCAATATGTAGATTTATGTCTTCTTCAGTAGGTAATTTTTCCAATATATCCTTTGAAATATATTTTTCAATTATATAAGAAGATACTCCTATAGGATTGTTAATACCTTCTAATGCCCATTCTACTGATATTTTATCTTTTTCCTTACATAATAAAAGTCCAATTGTTTCATTATCATAATCTTTTCGTAAAGTTTTATTAACAGCAGTTATATAAAAATTTAATTGTCCGATATATTCAGGTTTAAAATTTGTGTTTTTTAATTCTACTACTATGTAGCATCTTAGTTCCAAATGATAAAAGAGCAAATCTATGTAATAATCATTATTTTCTGTGCTTATTTTATACTGATTTCCAACAAAACTAAATCCTTTTCCAAATTCTAATAATAGATTCTTTATTCTTTCAATCATTGATTCTTCTATGTCTTTTTCAATAGCATTTTCTTTTAGATTAGATAATTCAAATATATAAGGATCTTTCATCATATCTTTTGCCATTTGACTTTGAATTAATGGAATTTTTTTCTCAAAATTAGACAATTTTATATTTTCTTTTTGTCTTTGATATAAGTTTGAATCAATTTGATGAATGAGAACAGTTTGAGACCACCCATTTTCTAAACATCTTTCCGCATACCAAATTCTCTTGTTTTTATCTTTTTCTTTTTCAATTAAAGTATAATTATGTGTCCATGGCAATTTTGCCAGTGTTACTGGCAAATTTAATATATCTTTATATTCTCTATAAAAAACTCTCATTCTAGATAAATTTCTTGGTGATAATCCTTTCATACCAGGAAATTCTAATTTTAATTCTGTAGATAATTCTTTTATAAAACTATTACCATATTTGCTATTTTCATCTATAATTTTTCCTAATCTGAAATATAAATATAATAGTTCTTTATTAGCATTTTCTATTATTTTAAATCTAGTACTTTTTATATCATTTTTAATATTTTCAACTATACTTTTAAAATTACTTATTGTTTCAATCATAATTTTCCTCCCAGTAATGTGTATAAAAACAATACTAAAATCTGATTAAAATAGCAAATCATAAAAATTAAGAATTTATATTAAAAATAGGTAAGAAAATATACGAAGCGGGAAGTGCCGAGTATGAAGCTTTCTCTGTTGTACAGTGTGAAGATGGTTCCTATGTAGTTTTAATGGATAAGGAATATGCTTTATTGGCAAATAAGAAAACTGTTTATGAAATTACCATGCAGACAGAAGTAACAGACCTTCCGGAAGGATTTGAGGAAGATAATGTTATAGAGACCTTTGTGATGAAAGTAAAGTTTGCTGATAAAGAACCTTCGCTTAAGATAACAATGCCGCAGATTAACAGGATATTTGTACCGGATGAAAAATTACGCGGTTTGAT
>JAZNOG010000052.1:0-22409 GCA_045580645.1 Bacilli bacterium | reverse complement strand
AAAAAAGAAGCAAAAACAAAGTTTGCTTCCCTAAATTATATATAATTGAATATACTTTTTATATCCAAATATCAAAAACATATATATTTTAAATTTCTTCATTTTTTTTACATAAACTTCTTAATTTGCAATTTTCGCAACTAGGTTTTTTAGCAGTGCAATGATATCTACCAAATAAAACTGCTTGTAAATGAAATTTATTCCATTTGTTTTTAGGAATTTTTCTTCTTAATTTTTCCTCTACTTTTAAAACATTGTCACTTTCTTTTGCTAAAGATAGTCTTTTACTTACTCTTTCTACGTGTGTATCTACAGCAATGTTAGGAATATTATAAAATTCACTTAGAAAAACATTTGTTGTTTTTCTGCCTATCATTGGTAAAGCTTCTAGTTTTTTTCTTTCTTTTGGCACAATACCATTATATTCATTTATTAAAATATTAGATATTTCAATAACAGCGCAAGATTTTTTTCGATAATTTCCTAATTCTCTAATTATTTTTTCAATATCTTCTAACTTAGAATTTGAAAGTTCTTCTAAAGTTTTATATTTTTTAAATAAAACTTTAGTAACTTTATTTACTCTTTTATCAGTTGTTTGGGCAGATAACATAATCGAAATTAAGAGTTCGTAATCTTTAGTGTAATCTAGTTCACATTTTGGTTCTTTTATAATTTCATCAAAATAATCCAAAATTACATTTACTTTATTCATCTTCATCTAACCAATCATATTCAAAGACATCGATTTTATCATTACTAATATTTTTCTTTTTTATATCTTTTTTAGTTTTATAACCTTTTCTTGTCCATTCGAATAAAATTCTATCAATATATTTTAAATTATTAACCCCATTTAAAACTGCTTCTTTTAATGCTTCTTTTATTAATTCTTCGCTAATACTAGCATCTAACCATTGCTTAATTAATTCATATTCAATTGGTGATAGAGTTCTTCCAAATTCTTTTTCAATTGTTTCATATATTTTATTATTTTCTTCTTCTTTTACTTCATCTTCATTTATTATAAAGGTTAAAAGTTTATTATATAAAATTTCTATATCGATATATTCTTTAATTATTCCCTTATCTTTTTCCACGACCATATCAATTAATTTTTTCTCACATAATGAAGGAATAATCTGCATTATCTCTTCAATTTTAAAAGATGTTTCACTTGCAATTTTTTCTATATTAAAAATAATTTTATTATCACAGGACATTAAATACGCTAAAAAGATAATTTCGTTTCCATTTATATTTAATTTGTCTTTATTTTTTAATAATATACTAGGAATAATAATATTCTTATCTTTTAATAATTCAATAACATTAGTTGTTTTCATATAACCACCCTTACTTATTATATTTACTTATAATATATTGTTTAATTTTTTTATTATCATTCTTAAGTTTTTTATGTAATATTTGTTTTTCTAAATCTTCATATATTTCTTTTATAAATGAACCGGGTTTTTTATTTAAAATATCACATATTTCTAAAGATGTAATTTTTATTTCTTCTCTTCCTTTGATAGGCAATAATTCATATCTAAACATCATATATTGTTTATTTAGTTTTTTTAAATCACAAACTATACTTAAAGTATATCTGCCATATTTATATAAAATTTCTTTTTCATTTAAGTTTTCTTTTAATAAATTATTAATTTCATCAATTAGTTCTTTTTCTGTTTTTGAAAAAGGATAATTTGCATCTGTTATAGTAGCCCACATACCCATTTGATCTTTTGTAAGTAAAACATTATCTATATTTTTTAATTCTAAGACCTCTAGTAAATCCAATTCTTTAAGTAAACTTATTCCATATTTTTTATTAGCGCTATTAAAGATTTTATTTAATTCTTCTTTTTTTCTTTCATATGAAAGATTAGTTAAAATATTTTTATATTTTTTTATGGATTTTTTTAGTTCTTCATCTAATTTAAAATTTAAAATAGTGGCAAATCTAATAGCTCTTAATATTCTAAGTGAATCTTCTTCTATTTTTTTATCAGAATCACCAATAGATTTTATTATTTTTTTCTTTAAATCAGCTTTTCCATTAGTTTCATCTATTATTCTTTTATCTTTATCCATGCATATGGCATTTATTGTAAAATCTCTTCTTAATAAATCTTCACTTAAGTTATCAATGTATACTATTTTTTCTGGTTTTCTGTTATTTATATATTTAATATCTTTTCTAAAGGTTGTTATTTCAAATTTATATTTATCTGTATTTATTATAACATTTCCATATTCCATCGATATTGGGTGTAATTCTTTGAAAATTTCCATTAATTCCTTAGGTTTAGCATTCGTGGTTATATCTACATCGTATGTTTTTGTTTTTTTATTAAGTAAATAATCTCTTACAAAACCACCTACTATGTAGGCTTTATATCCATTGTCATTTAATTTTTTTAATATTTCATATATTTTTTCTTCCATTAAATTAATACCTCTAAAACAATTATACTTTAAAAAAGTAAGATAATCAATTCAAACGAAAAAAAGCCATAGGCTTTTTTATTAGTTTACAGAATCTTTAAGAGCAGTTCCTGCTTTGAAAGTAACAGCGTTTCTAGCAGCAATTTGAACAGTTTCTCCAGTTTGTGGATTACGTCCAGTTCTTGCTTCTCTTCTTGAAACAGCAAATGTTCCAAATCCAGCAAGTGGAACTTTGTCTCCTTTTACTAATGTTTCAGTAATAACTTCGATTGTTGCATCAAGTGCACGACCAGCATCAGCTTTAGTAATTCCAGCTTTTCCAGCTATTGCTTCAATTAATTCTACTTTTTTCATTTAATAATACCTCCCATATATTTTACATAAGCAGTTTATTTTTTTGTTATGCTTACATATATAAAATATCATTTATTTGCAATAAAATCAAGGATTTTTAAGAAAAAAATATATTTTTATATCAATGTAGTAAAATTATGACAAAATTTTATTATTAAATTTAAAAGTATTAGATAATTTTAGATATCTAATACTTATATTTTTTTAACTTGGATAACCTGTTGTTATATCTACTATATTACTACCATTACTAGGGACAGATCCTGTTACAAATGGTGTTCCTGATGTTCCTGTAATAGCGCCAGTCCAGTCAAATGCTTTTCCTGAGTTGTTATAAATGACAGTTAAATTTGGGTTATCTATATAACTTATATTTCCAAAATTGTTATAGCTCATTGTGCTAGAAGAATTTGAGGAATAAAAAGAATATCCGCTTAATGTGTTCAATTGTGATTGATTTCCAATTACGACATAATTTAAATTATTATATGAAAATGCACTTTCTCCAATTGATGTAACACTATCAGGGATAACTACACTTGTGAGGTTGTTAGAATTAAATGCACCTACTCCGATGATTGTGACGCTATCGGGGATGACTACACTTGTGAGGTTGTTATCTGAAAATGCATATTCTCCGATGGTTGTGACTGTATATTCATCTCCTGTTGGTTGCATCATTCCGGTATTGGCCAACAACGATTGAAAAACTGGGCCTTCTTCTGGTAGTGCAAGTAATGTTTCTAAAGTCATACCTTCTACTTCTCCGCCTCCACAAACTGTTTTAGCGGTTGTTTCGTCTCCTATGAATGGTGTTATTCTTATAGAGCATTTTTCTTTTGCTGTTGCAGTTGGATTGTCAATCAATTCATAAGTAGTTAATTTTTCTGGTATTATTACATCTGACATAAAATCAAAATCTAATTGATCAACGCCCATCAAACCACATAAGTAAGTTACTATTGTTGTGGTCATGGTTGTTTCATCTGGAATATGATAAAAACAATAATTTGGGGTTTCGTTAACTTCTCCTTGAGTAGCATAGACATTAAGTTTAATTGAATATTGTCCCGTTAATACCGCAGAATGTGTTCTATCACTTTCTGATGTTCCAGAATACTCGATATCTCCCCCCTCAGATTGCATTCTTAATCGATACGTTTTAGTTCTAGAACTATTATCTGTAAAATTAAATTGATTACTATATAATAAATATTTATCTGATGTGTTATCTTCTTGTAATGTTGTTAAATTTATTGGTTTAAATGTATCTAGAGATGTAAGTTCAACTACTTCTAATTCCCCTTCTCCAATTACTTCAGATAAACGTATTTTTACATTGCTTTTTTCTATTGTGCTACCACTGTTTTCTGTAAAATATATGTAATAATCAGTTGCAATAGATCCAGTTGCATTTGCACTAACAGTAAATTCCATATATTCATCTTCAGAATCTGAAAATAAAATAGTATCTGTTTGAGGTTCTGTAAAAAGTATTGAAACAGTTCCTGTTTGAATAGTATTGTTTCCTCCAGTTTTATTATAGTTATATAAAGCATACGTTGATGAAAAAACTGTAATAAAAACTATGACAAAAATTGAAAGAATCATAAGTCTACGGCTTCCGTAATCGTTAATATTTTTTTTCATAGTAAAGACTCCTATCTATATTCTATATAACAATAATAACATAATTATTTTTTTATATCAATTGATAATTTAATTTATTTATATTTTTTTTGTTTTTTGACACTAAAAAACATCACTTTTTAGTGACATTTTTTATATAACTATGGCAATTAGGTTTCCTGAACCTTTGTTTACTACTTTTGTCATTGTTTGTTGCAGTTTATATCTTATTGCATCAGGCATCATTGCTATTTTTGACTGAATACCTTCTTGAACAATTACATCTAGACTTCTACCAAATATTTCTGATGACCAAATGCTATTTGGATCTTTTTCGTTATCTTTCATTAAATAATTTATTAGCTCTTTACTTTGCATTTCCGAACCTATTATTGGTTCAAACGTTGATTCCACATCTACTTTAATCATATGGATAGATGGTGCGGTTGCTTTTAATTTTATACCATATTTACTTCCTTGTTTTGTTATTTCAGGGGTATCAAGTTTCATATCATTTAAGGTTGGGTTTGCAACTCCATAACCAGTAGTTTTAACCATTTTTAAGGCTGTTTTAAACTGTTCATATTCAGTTTTTGATTCTTTATAATCTTGTAGCATTGAAAGTAGATTTGCTTTACTAGTTATATCCATACCTATCATTTCATTTAAAACTTCATCAAATAATTCTTCTGGTGCATCAAGTGTAATTGTAACTGTTCCACTTGAAGGGTCTACTTTTGACATATATGCTTTTGAAATATAATCACAATCGTTAAAATGATTTAAAATATTGTCTACATCTCTTATTTTTTCTACTTCTACTACACTTTCTTTTATTTTTTCTATATATGTTTTCTTAATATAATGATTATGTTTTAAAACTCCAATCCACTCAGGCATTTCCACTTTAACTTCAAGAAGAGGAAATTCATATAAGGCTTCTTTTAAAATATCATAAGCATCTTTTTCATTCATAGATAGGACATCCATAGGTAATACTGGAACCCCATAGTTTTCTTTTAAATTTCTTGCTAGGTTTTGTGTTTCTACTTGATTTGGATGAGTTGAATTTAAAACAATTATAAATGGTTTATTAAGATCCATTAGTTCTCCAACTACTTTTTGTTCTGCATCAATATAATCGTTTCTATCAAAATCGCCAATTGAACCGTCTGTAGTAAGTATTATTCCAATAGTGGAATGATCTTTTATAACTTTTTCTGTTCCTATTTCAGCTGCTTCTATAAAAGGGATTTCTTCATTATACCAAGGGGTTTTAACCATTCTTGGACCATTTTCATCTTCATATCCTTTTGCATTATCAATAACATATCCAACACAATCTACTAATCTCATATTACATGTCATGTCATCTATTTTTATTTTTGCTATGCTATTAGGAACAAATTTAGGTTCGATGGTCATAATTGTTTTTCCTCCAGCGCTTTGAGGAATTTCATCTAAGGCTCTTTTTCTTTCAAATTCATCTTCTATATTAGGAATAATTAGAGTTTGCACTATTTTCTTTATAAATGTAGATTTTCCTGTTCTAACTGCCCCAACTACTCCTAAATAGATGTCTCCTCCGGTTCTAAGAGCAATATTTTTTATTATTTCTTCTTTGTTCATGTAACCACTCTCTTTCATTAAACATTATGAAAGAAATAGAATATTATGAAAAAAATAATAAAGTTTTTAATTTTTTTTAAAATTTAAAAAAACGCTTGTTTTGGTAAACAAATGTTTGTTATAATTGTATACAGGAACATTTAATAGTTGGGTGCTACCTCTATCTTTATAGATTGGAGGTGATGCTTGTGAGTAAGAAAGATTTTTTAATTTCTACTTTAATCATAGTCATCCTTTTACTTATAGCATTACTTTTTGTAATTCTAAAATAAAAGCGCACCTAACTCAGTTTTAGCATTGAATTAGGTGCTACACATTTATGGGTAACACTCAACACGCTAATATTAAGTGTTCCTTTTTATTTTATGAAGATTTCTTCATCTATATACATTGTAGCATATAAATATATGTTTGACAAGTGTTTGATTTTTTTATCTTTCCTTTCTCCAGTCATATGTATCTTTATGGATATTTAAAACTATATCATTTATTTCTACTGTTTTATTATCAATCCAAACCATTATAACTTCATTTTCACGATAACCATAATATATATTCTTTTTCTCATTTGTTTTATTATTGACTAATTCAACTCTTGTGCAATCTGCGATTAAAGAATCTCCTTTAATTAAATATGATTTTATTGTCCATTCATTATTAGGAGAAGATAGTTCTTCGATATATTCTCCTGTTTTGATTTTATTAATGTTATAAATGAAATTGTTTTTTATATATACTGAAATTAGCACTAAAATAATAATAAAAAATATCGCTAATATATTGTTTTTTTGTTTTCTATTTTTCATTACTTCATCACCTTAGCTCAATTAAATATCTATCTTGTTTCAATATAATACCAATTATCATTTATTGATTTTATCTTGGAAATATCATAGTTTTTCAAAAGTTTTTCCTTATCATATATTTGTCCAACATACTGTGAATAACCAAATCTAGATTTAACTTTAAAAAGAATATAGTCTTCATTTTTGCTAATGCCTTCTAAATTTAGTTGTTCTATTTTATGTATTATATTTGAATAATCAGTTGATTCGTTTAATGAAACAATTACATTGCTAACTTTTTCATTATCTTTTGTGGTAACTGAATACCCCATTGAATTATAAGAGATAGAAATAAAATCTTGATATTTAATGTCTTCAATAAGTTGATTATATATTGTTATATTATTATTGAAGTTTCTAATAATAAGACCAGATGGTTTTTTTGCTAAACCAAAATATAATATTGCATACATTATAATTGGCGGAATTATGAAAATTCCGACTAAACACAAAATTAGTTTTTTCATAAATACCTCATTTTATTATTTTAATAATTTTTGAAGTTCTAATTTTATATTTTCATCTTTTATATTTTTTATTATTTTTTTTAGTTCTTCATCTTTTTTATATAAATTTAATTTTTCTTCTAAAGATTCTAATTTTTCTTCAATTAGTTTTAATTGTTTATGAATAGCATTTCTTGAAATACTTAAGTTTTCTGCTATTTCTGATAATGATAAATTATCAAAGTAATAATATTTAAAATAAGTTTTTTGTTTTTCTGTTAAAAGTTCACCATAATAATCAAATAATATTGTTAAGTATATTTCTTTTGTCATTTCATCATATCCTTAAATAATCCATATATGTATTTTTCTATATCAAATACTGATATATCATCTTCTTTTTCACCAGTTCCAATAAATTTTACTGGTATATTTGTTTCATCTTTTATAGCTAAAACTATTCCGCCTTTTGCAGTTCCATCTAGTTTAGTTAAAACAATACCAGTTACATTAGTTACACTGTTAAATTCTTTAGCTTGGTTTATACCATTTTGTCCGGTTGTAGCATCTATTACTAAAAGTGTTTCATGTGGTGCATTTTCTACTAAGGTTCCTGCTACTTTATTTATTTTTTCTAATTCTTTCATTAAATTTACTTTGTTTTGAAGACGACCTGCTGTGTCTATTAAAACTATGTCATAGTTTTCTTTTTTTGCTTTTTCTAGTGCTTTATGCACAATTGCTGCTGGGTCTTTTATATTAGAATCTCCAATAAAGCCACAATTGAGTTTTGTTGCCCATTCTTTAAGTTGTTCAGTAGCGCCTGCTCTAAAAGTATCTCCTGCTGCAAGCAAAACTTTTTTTCCTTTATTTATTTCTTTTAAGGCTATTTTTGCAATAGATGTGGTTTTACCTACTCCATTTACTCCAACAAATAATAAAACTGTTGGACTAGTTTCACTATAATTTATTTTTGTATTTATTATTTCATTATTTACATAAATAATAAATAATTCATCTACAATTATTTCTTTTAAGAATGAAACTTCTTCTATTTTTTCATGTTTTACTCTATTTCTTAACCTATCCATAAATTTTAAAACAGTGTTTACTCCAACATCTGCCATAATTAAAATTTCTTCAAGTTCATCAAAAAATTCTTCTGTTATTTTTTTATGTTTATCTGTTAAAGATATAAGTTTTGATACAAAATTATCTCTACTTTTTGATAATGTCATTTCATATTTTTCTCGTTCTTTATCTTTATTTTTGAAACTATTTTTAATTTTATTAAATATTCCCATGTTTTTATCACCATCCTTTTACATTATATCAAAAAAAAATACAGTTTTCACTGTATTATACATATTTTTCTAATTTTTCTTGAAACATTGGTAACAAAATTTTTAATAATTCTACATCAATTACTTTTTCAAAAGTTCCATTTGTATAATTAGGTTCAAGTATTTTATAATCATCTGTTAAATCTGATTCATCTTTCAATATTTCGTTACAATATAAATATTCTTTATTATTATATAATATTGCTTCAAGCACTACTACTTTTCCCCCATCTTCAAATGTTATTACATCATATCTTCCGAAATTCATATTTTGACCCCTTTCAAACTTCTTTTTATTTTCCCATTCCTTTTTTCATTTCATTGTATCCAGCAATTCCTGCTGCTCCAAGCATAACTCCTGGAGCAAAAGTCATTCCAACGGCAAGTGCTGCACCTACTGTTGCTAAAACTGCGATTGATTTGGTTAAATTGCTGTTAACTATTTTTCTTAATACTTCTTTTGCAGTTGTTATTAGTTTTGCTTCTCTATTTTTTTCGTGTTTTATCATTTTTCTAGGTGCTTCTTCTGCATATTCTGCTATTTCTTTTGGTGTTAACTCATTTTCTTCTTTTTCTTCATTTTCAACTAAATTAGAAAGGTTGCTATACATTTTTGCTTTTTCTTCATCTGTCATTTGATCTAATTTAGCAAAATCTGCCTCTTTATCTACACCAGTAGATGCATTAACTATATCAATAACTGATTCATTTGTTTCTTCTCTTTTTACAGGTTTTAATCCAGCTGTATATTTTTCCTCAAATTCATCATATTTTTCAGATGCTTCAATATATTTTTGAGATAATTCTGTTTTTTGGGCTTTTAACATAACTAAAATACTTTTAGCAGCTTCGCTACCAGTTGCAGCTTTTTGCTCATATATTTCAATTTTTTCATCTAAATTTTTTATTTCTTCATTATATGTTTTTATATCTTCTGATAATCTACTTGGCACTTGAGCAATATTTTTTCTTTCCTCTAATAATTTTTTTAATTCATCATTATATTCTTCTATTTCTTTTTTTGTTTCTTTTATATTATTAGTGGTTATATCTAAGGCTTCTTGCCAATTTTTTATTTGTCTATTCATTTCTGCAATATCTTTTCCTTTAGCAGATTGATTACTATACTCTGTATTTACAATTTCTGATCTTTTTTGTTGTAATTCCCACATATTTTCTCTTACCATATCAATATCATCATGATAACCTTCTAATAATTCTCTCAAACTAGATACTTTTTCCTTTAAACCATTGATATTTGTTTCAAGTATATTTAATTCTGATTGTTGATTCATATCTTTCACTCCCTTTTTGATAGACCGTATTATAACACTTTTAATATAAAAAGTCAAATTATCTATTGTTATTTTACCACAAATAATAGAATTGTAAAAGTTTTTTATAAATATTTTTCTATGTTTTTACATTATATGGTAAAATAAGTGTAAAGGAGGAATTATGAAGGAATTTAAAAAATTTATTTCTAGGGGAAATGCTTTAGATTTAGCAATTGGTGTTATTATGGGAGCTGCTTTTGGAAAAATAGTTACTTCTGTAGTTGATAATCTTTTAATGCCTATTATTGGAATTATAATTGGAGGAATTGATTTTACTGGTCTATCGATTACTTTTAGAGATGCCGTTATTAATTATGGTGTTTTTATTCAAAATGTTATTGATTTCCTAATAGTGGCTTTCTGTTTATTCTTAATAGTTAAATTCATTAACAAGATAGCACCTAAAAAAGAAGAAAAGAAAGAAGCTCCTAAAAAGAGTGATGAAGTTCTTCTTTTAGAAGAAATTAGAGATTTACTAAAAAAGTGAAAACGTTATTTGTTTTCACTTTTTATATTGCCGAATCTTCTATCACGGTTATTATATTCATCAATTACTTTTTCAAATTCTTCTTCTGTAAAGTCTGGAAAATAAGTATCTACAAAACAAAGTTCTGAGTAAGATAATTGCCACAACATAAAATTACTTAATCTTTGTTCTCCACTTGTTCTAATAAGCAAGTCAATGTCTGGTAATTTATTATATAAATAACTAGAAAATAATTCTTCACTTATATCATTTAAATCTATTTTTTTATTTAATACATCAATACATATTTTTTTGGTTGCATCAACTATTTCAGCATGAGAACCATAATTTAAACAAAAATTAACTGTTAATCCCGCATTGTATTTAGTCTTTTCTTCTAACTCTTTCATTGCATCTAGAACTTCTTCGCTTAAGTTTTCCTTTCTTCCAGAAAATAATATTCTTATGTTTTCCTTGTTATATAAATCCTTACACTTTTTAAACCATTTCATAAATAAATTCATTAAGTAATCTACCTCTTCTTTACTTCTTTTAAAATTTTCAGTAGAAAAAACATATAAACTTAAGTATGGAATCTTTCTATTATTTATATATAAAATTAATTTTTCTAATGTTTTAGATCCTTCTAAATGCCCTTCGCTACGGCTTTTATTTCTTTCTAAAGCCCATGTGCCATTTCCATCGACAATTATACCTACATGATTTAATTTATTCATATATACCTCCACTTTTTTAATTAAAAATATTATAACATGATTATATTTATTTAGAAATATTTTATTTTTTCAATCATATTATTTTATTGGTGAAACATATGAAAAAAATAGATTTTAAAAATTTGATATTGAATATTTTAATTCCTGTTGGTTTAGGTTTTGTGGTTGGTTTAATTACTAATAATAGTATGGATACTTTTAATAATTTGGTAAAACCAAAATTATCTCCCCCAGGAATTTTGTTTCCTATTGTTTGGACTATTTTATATACTTTGATGGGAATATCTAGTTATTTAGTAAAGGATGGAAATTGTAAAACTATTTATTATTTCCAATTGTTTTTTAACCTATTTTGGTCAATTATATTTTTTAGTTTAAATCTTACACTTGTTGCATTTTTGTGGATTCTTATTTTAATATATTTAGTTATTAAAATGATTAGATGCTTTTACAGCGAGAATAAAGTAGCTGCGTATCTTCAAATTCCTTATTTGTTATGGCTTTTATTTGCAGCTTATTTGAATTTAAGTATATATTTATTAAATTAAAATATTTTATTTTTCCAGGAATTTTTATTTCTTATGCGTATTATATTTATAGGAGGTAAAAAAACAATGGAAAAAGACATTATACAATTTGAAGAAAAATTTAAAATAATAAAAAAATTAGATTGGATAAAAACCAAAAGAAAAGGTCCGACAGGTATAGGATATACTTTTGAAACTTTATTAGAAAAAGAAGAAAATTCTTTAGAAATTCCTGATTTTAATAATATAGAAATCAAGACTTTTAGGAACAATTCTTGTTCTTTTTTATCTTTATTTAATATGACTCCAGATGGAGATTATTTATTTGAATTAAAAAGAATCAAGGAAAAATATGGTTATCCTGATAAAATACTGAAGGATTGCAAAATTTTAAATGTTGATGTTTTCGGAGATAAGGTTAATCCTATTACTTATAAGTATTTAGCTAAATTAAAGATTGATTATGAAAAAGAAAAAATAAGGTTGGTTATTTTAAATAGAAATTTAGAAGTGATTGATGAAGAGGCTTCATGGTCTTTTGATGTATTAAAGGAAAAACTTAATAGAAAATTAAAATATTTAGCTTTAATTGAAGCAAATAGCAAATATATTAACCACGAAGAATATTTCAAATATGAAAATATTAATTTTTATAAGTTGCAGGATTTTGATGCGTTTTTAAAATGTATTGAAGAAGGTATAATTAAAGTCACTATTAAACTTGGTGTTTTTAGAACTGGAAAAAGAAAAGGTCAAACTCACGATCACGGAACAAGTTTTTCTATAAATAAAAATCATTTACATAATTTATATAAAGATTTTTAGTTTGAGTTGTGTGGCTCAACTTTTATTTTTTAAGGTATTGGGACTTTGGGGTTGCAATTAACATATAATAAAAAAAACTCTTAATATATAAGAGTCTACTTACTAAATGGTCGGGAAGACAGGATTTGAACCTGCAACCCCTTGGTCCCAAACCAAGTGCTCTGCCAAGTTGAGCCACTTCCCGATAAATCCATAAGACGTTTATAAGTATAACATGTCTTATGGATTTTTGCAATGTTTTTTATAAATTTTTTTTATTTTTGTTCTAATTTATAATATGCAGAATATTACTTTGTAGTTCCTTGCACCTTTTTTTGATTTATAATATCTTCTTTTACTCTTTCTAAGAAATTTATTGTTCCTATTAGATAAGGAGGAATGTTTCCATTTTGCATATTAATTTGTGCTTTATTATATTTCATTTGTCCAATGCACAAACTTTCATATATTTGTTTACTATAACGTGGATCTGTTAACATTCTTTGATATAATTCATCAAATTCAATGTTGCCTTGCACACCATTTACCCATGATGATATTAGTTTTTCTATATGATTATTTAGATCAACTGCTTTTTCTGGAGTTCCTATTATTCCTATAGTATACTCAATTAAAGAAGCTTTTACATCACAAGTAAGTTCATTAAAATCTATATTTTCCATAGTTTGTCTTGCGCCATTTGTGTTTGTAAATGCTCTTAAATCTCCAGTTTGTAAATACCCTGTTAAATTAACTAATCCAGGGGCATATCCTCTTTCTTGAAAAACTTCATCTGTTATTTTATATGCACTTATTAAAACTTTTATATTATCTCTATTTATTTCCATATATCTTTCCTTTCAAATGTAAGTTAATAATAACATATTTTTTTTATTTAATCCATACTTATTAGTTCATATTTTTTAGAACCTATACCAAAATGTTCTGCAATATCTATTGTATGTGTTCCATGCCTTGAATTTATTCTTTCTAAAAGATGTTCTTTTCCTTTATCATTAGAATTTTTTACCAAATCAATGCAAGCTTGATCAAGCGCAACGGGATCAAGTGATGCTAGAACTCCTATATCTTTCATGCAGGGATCTTCTGCAATTGAACAGCAATCACAGTCTACTGACATATTACTCATTATATTGATAAATGCTATATTTTTTTTAAAGTAATTAACTACTGATGAAGCACTTTCCGCCATTGCTTCTAAAAACAAATCTTGCTCTGGCAAATTATCCCATAATATATTTTGATCTTTTGTTTTTCCTGCTGAATGTATCCATGCTTTACCAGCAGTAGAGGCACAGCCAATTGATAATTGTTTTAGTGCTCCACCGTATCCACCCATTGGGTGCCCTTTAAAATGTGATATTATTAGCATTGAATCATAATTTTTTATATTTTTACCTACATAATTTTCTTTTATAATATTTCCATTTTCTATTTTCAGTTCTAAATCTGGTCCATCAAAATCCATAATATCAACATCAAAATACTCGTTCCAACCATGATCTTTGATTAATTTTAAATGTTTATCACTTGTATTTCTTTGTCCATCATATGCTGTATTACACTCTACTACTGTGCCCTTTACGTGTTCTACTATATCTTTATAAAATTCAGGTCGCAAGAAATTTTGGTTACCTTTTTCACCAGAGTGAACTTTAACTGCTACATTTCCTTTAAGTTCTATATTTAGTTTTTTATATAATTCTACTAATGATTCTTTTGAAATTTCTTTTGAAAAATATACCTTTGATTTTTCCATATAATCCCTACTTTCTATAACTATTATACCCGATATTTGGGTATTAAACAATTAAGAAATGGTTTTGAATTTATTTTTGTTCCTTTGAAATATTTAAAACTATTCCAATACTAGCCATTGATATTAGCAAACTTGAACCTCCATAACTAATAAATGGGAGGGTTACGCCCGTTACTGGTATTAAACCTATTACTACTGAAAGGTTTAATATAGTTTGAAAAATTATTTGAAATGTTATTCCGAATATAATGTATTTTTTAAATAAATCTTCTTCATTTAATGCAAGTTTTATTCCGGAGTAACAAATTAAAAAGAAAAGCATTATAACTATTAGAGCCCCAAATACTCCAAATTCTTCGCATATGATAGCAAAGATAAAATCTGTTTGGGGTTCTGGAAGATAAAAGTGTTTTTGTCTTGAATTTAAAAATCCAAATCCTAAAAGTCCTCCAGGTCCAATTGCATATAAACTTTGTATAATTTGAAATCCACTGCCTAATGGATCGGACCAGGGGTTTAAGTAAGATGTTATTCTATCAAGTCTATAAGGCGCAATTGCAATTAGAGCTATTACTCCTACTACTCCTATAAGAAATGAAATATAAAAAAATTTCATTTCAATGCCTGCGATAAATAACATTGCAATAATTGTCATAACTAAAATTACACCTGTTCCAAAGTCTGGTTGTAACATTATTAAACCAAATATCATGATTAAAACTAATAAAATAGGAAAAACACCTTTTTTGATGTTTTTTAATATTTTATTATTGTTTGATAAATACTTTGCAGTAAATATAATCATACCAAGTTTAGCTGCCTCACTAGGTTGAATTCCAAATGAACCTATTCCAAACCAACTTCTTGATCCGTTTCTTATTACGCCTATTCCAGGAATTAAAACTAACACTAATAAAGTGATACATAAAAGTAGTATTAAGTTTGATTTATTATAATATATTTTGGGATTTATGCTTGCAATTATTTTAATTAACCCTATTCCTAAAATAGCAAATATTAATTGATTTTTTGCATATTTGAATGCATCGTTATATTTATATTCTGCCCATATATAAGAAGAGGAATATATCATTGCTATTCCTATTATTACTAAAATCAAAGTTCCTACAAATAAAATAGTTCTATATTTTTTTTGCAAAACTCATCACCTAGTATAATTTTATATCCAAACAGCAAAGAATATTCCTAGTAAAGAACAAATAATACCAACCATCCAAAATGCTTTAACTATATCAGGTTCTTCATAACCTTTCTTTTCAAAATGATGGTGAATTGGAGTCATTAAAAAGACTCTTTTTTTAGTTTTTTTATACCAAAATACTTGTATTATTAAGCTTAGTGTTTCAATACAGAATACTAAACCTACTACAAATACTGTAACTTCTCTTCTTGTAAGTATTGCAACTGTTGCTAAAACTGCTCCAAGTGCTAAGGAACCAGTATCGCCCATGAATACTCTTGCAGGATAACCATTAAACATTAAAAATCCGAATAATGCACCAACTAAAACGAAGCAGAAAATTCCCATATCTTCTAATCCGATAAATATTGATATTAGAGCGTATGCCACAAAGGCAATTGCGGATAATCCTCCTGCTAGGCCATCTAGCCCATCTGTTAAGTTAACTGCATTTGAAAATCCTACAAGTAACAGCAAAATAAATATTCCATACAAGAAGCCCATATCAAAGTCTATACCAAGAGTTGTAACAGAAAAATTAGTATTACCATTATATTTCATATATATGGCAAAGAATATTAAAGCTATTATTACTTGTCCTGCAAACTTTTGGGCAACGGTAAGCCCTTCATTCTTCCCTCTTTTTATACTTAAATAATCGTCTAAGAATCCAAGGAGCGCATATAAGATAAAGACAATTAAAACTATAATCAAATTATATGTCATTTCGATTTTGTTACTTAGAACTAAATAAGAAATACCAAGAATCGTAGGTATAATAAAAATTAAACCACCCATGGTTGGTGTCCCTTCTTTTTTTCTGTGAGACTCTCCAACGTATTCGCTTATTTTTTGTCCGAAGTTAATTCTTTTTAAGATTGGAATAAATATTAATCCTACAATTACTGCTGCTAGAAAACCAATCATTAAAGATAGAATAGATTTAGTAAGAATTAACATAATTTCACCTTTCTTTCTAAAAATATTATACAACAAATATTAAATTTATTATAGTAAAATGAATTTTTTTATATGTTTGACTGTCTAATTGCCCATCAAAAGTTTAATTGTGCCGCTATTATAATATCTAGTTCCTGCTTCTGGTGTTTGGCTTATTACTTTATTGCCTTCTCCAACATATTCTATTGTGAACGATGTTAATAATTTTTTTGCTTCTTTTTTTGTAAGTCCAACAACATTTGGAACCTCATAATATTTTTTATCATACCACTCATAATCTTTTATTGTTTGTCCTTCTTGTTTTTCTATTCCCATAATACTTATTATATCAAGGAGTATTTTTCTAACAAAAGGGGTTGTTGTATAACTGGATAAAAGTGCAGTATGTTTTGGATTATCTATTGCTAAGTATAAGACAACTTCTGGGTCATTACTTGGTAAAACTGCCATAAAACTCATTATATAGTTATTATCTAAGTATCTGCCGTTTTCTACTTTTTGAGCAGTTCCTGTTTTTCCTCCTACTCTATATCCATCTATGTATGTCATTTTTCCTCCGCCTTTTGCAACAACACTTTCTAAAGCCATACGCATTATTTTTGATGTGTTTTCGCTAATTGTTTTTCTTATTAGTGTTTTTTTTGTTTCTGTTATTATATTGTTTGTTTTGTTATCTAAAATACTTTTGACTATATATGGCTCATATAAATATCCTCCATTTACAACGGAAGATACTGCACTTACTTGTTGAATTGGGGTTACACTTACTCCTTGACCAAAGGCAGTTGTTGCTAGTTCCAAATCTTTTACTCTGTCTAAGTCAAAAATTATTCCTTCTCCTTCTCCATTTAAATCTATTCCTGTTTTATAACCAAATCCAAATAAATCTATATAACTAAATAATTTTTCTTTTCCTAGTCTTAGTCCTAGTTCTACAAATCCTGGGTTGCATGAGTTTTCAAATACTTGAAGAAATGTTTGAAATCCATGTCCTCCGCTTTTCCAGCATCTTAGTTTTGCGCCACTTATTGTAACAGAACCTGCATCATAAAAAGTATCTTTTTCTAAGTTTACTACTGCTTCTTCTACTGCTGCGGCAGTTGTTATTATTTTGAAAGTTGAGCCGGGTTCGTAGCTCATCCATATTGGCAAATTTCTACTTATTGCTTCAATACTATAATCTTGATAACTATTTGGATTGTAATTAGGGCGTGATGCCATTGCTAAAACTTCTCCAGTATTTGGATTCATTGCAAGCGCTAAGGCATTATCTGGTTCAAACATTGTTACGATGTTATCTAGTTCCCTTTCTACTGAAGTTTGTATTTTATAATCAATAGTAAGCATTACATCAAGTCCACTAGATGAATCTATATAAAACTCACTTAAATCAAGTTTATTTCCTTTTGCATCACTATAATATTTAATTGAACCATCTACTCCAGTTAAGTATTCATCATATAAAAGTTCTATTCCTGATAAACCTTGATTATCTATTCCAACATAACCTAAAACATGAGATAAAAGATTTCCATATGGATAGTATCTTTCTGATTCTTTTACTAAGTAAACGCCTTTAAAGTTATAACTATTTATTTCATCCGCTACTTTATAGTCTAGTCTTCTACCTTCTGGGTGAATTCTTTCAATAGAAGTTTTTTTTGTAATATGATTATACATATCATTATAATCAGTGTTTAATATTTCAGATAAAACTTTTGCTACTTTTTCAGGATTTTCTATTTGATTAGGAACGACAATTAAACTAGTTGTAGTTATATTATCTGCTAAAACAATACCATTTCTATCTAATATTTTTCCTCTTTCTGCAGTGATTGGTAAGTTTCTACTCCATAAGTCATCTGATAGTGTGCTAAGTTTAGAATAAGAAATTGTTTGAACATAAAATATTCGTAGAAATACAAAGATAAAACATATTATCATTATAAATAAAACTAATTTTATTCTTTCATTATTCTTTTTTATAAACATATAATGCCTCCACATTATTATATTTTCTTAAATTGTTACTTAGAATGTTTATAAGAACAAAAAAAAAGACAACATGTGCCTTTATAAATACTATCATTACCTTTAAGTATTTCATCATCCATTGTGAAACCCTTAATTATATATTCTTTTAGTCTTTCAGTTGCCCATCTTCTAAAATTCATAGCAATTTTAGATTTTATTCTATATCCTAAAGAAATAATCATATCTAAATTATAATATGGAATTTCTCTATTTACTGTTCTATTACCTTCTTTTCGAACTTGTCGGAAATTTCGACATGTTGAAACCTTATCAAATTCTTCTTCTGCATAGATGTTATTTATATGCTCAACAATATTAGTTCTAGATGTAGAAAACAATTCAGCCATTTGTTGTTGAGATAACCATACTGTTTCATCTTCAAGTTTTACATCTATTTTTGTTTTACCATCATCTAATTGATATATTACTATATTATTTTTTTTCCATTAAAAACCTCCTTTGTTATTTTAAAAAGCATCAACACATTATTTCCTATTCACACCTTTATTTTACCACATATTTTAATATTTTTTTAATATTTTACTTTATAAATATCCTGTAAACAATTACCAAGTGATAGTAAATATCATAACTCTTGAAAGAGGGTTACTAGTGTCTTTTTGAAAATAATGATTTAATGTCCAAAGAAGTGGAAATTCATCTTCAATTGATATTTTATCAATACCTACCCATACATAAGTTAAAGTTACTGAAGCATCTATTTCTTCTCTAATATTTCTCTCTTCTACAAAATAATTCTTAGATATTATCGGAGTATACTCAGCATTAAATAGAAGACTATTATTTTTTAAACTTTTTGCTACATAGGCATCACTATCATTATGAACTTCTGGAAAAAGTTTTTTACGTTCTCCAATAATTATAGGAAATTTTTCTTGGTTAAAATCTTCTGAATCAATTTTAACTTCTTCGTTTCGTTCAAAATTATATTTAAATGAAATAAGCGTTTCAGATAAATGCTTTATCATTTCATGAACATTTTCTTCAAAAAAATCTTTTTTAATTTTATAAGTTATTACTTCCTCATTAACATCACATTCATATTTTGTAAAATCAACAAGATTATTAACTTCTTTATCTATTTTTTCTTTATTTTTAATAATATCAAATTCATCCTTATATTTTTTTCTTATTTTTATCCTTGATACAACCGCACACATTAAATATCTTCCCATTTTTTATTCCTCCTCATTATCTTTCTTTAAAAAATTCATAATTAAATCAATAAGTATATCTTTTTCTTTTGGATTAGATTGTGCTACTAAAAGAGTAATAGCCACTAACGTATTATTATCAATTATTTGTTTATTATCAATATATAAAATATTGTTTTTACCTAAAAAATAGATGAACAAAGTTGCTGCAATTCTTTTATTACCATCTATAAAAGTGTGGTCTTTTACTAATAAGTATAACAAATTAGATGCTTTTTCTTCTACTGATTTATATAAATCAAGACCTCCAAAAGTTTGATAAATATTGTCTATAATTGTTTTTAATCCATTATTTCTTTCTAAACCAAATAACTTGCTATCACTTTTAAATTTAAGATTATTTATTATGTCTTTACATTCTTCATAAGTAATTGCATTTTTAGTTACAGTGCCTTTTGGTTTAATTATTTTTTTATGATCATAATCATCAAGTAAGTTTAAAGCATTTGAATAATTGTTTATTACTTTTAATATATCTTTTGCCTCATTACCATTTAATTCATTATCAATTCTTGTTGCAATATCAATAAGTTTAACTGTCTTTTCTAAGTATTCTAATCTTTTTTGATTAACTGCATAACCTTTTATTAAATATTCTTTTAAAACTTTATTTGCCCATCTTCTAAAAGCAATACCATTTTTTGATTTTACACGATAACCTACACTTATTATCATATCTAAATTATAATAATTAGTAGGTTTATCACTAAATTCGGAATTTCCGAATTTACACATAGTTTCATTTTCAAACAATTCTCTTTCTTTGTATATATTTTTTATATGCTCATTTATTGTTGATTTGGACTTAGCAAACAATTCTGACATTTGTTCCTGCGTAAGCCAAACTGTCTCATCCTTTACATTAACCTCTAATTTCATATTTTGATTTTCAAATAATATTATTTCATTTTTCATACCTTTTCCTCCTTATCTTTTTATTTAATTTTCTTCATTATTAGGCACAATTACAAGTTTGCAATCTAAAGCATTAATCATTTTTAGAAAAGTATCTAGTTGTGGTGAAACATATTGTTTTTCTATTCTAGCTATACTTTCTCTAATCATACCTGCTTTATCTGCTAATTCTTGTTGAGTAATTTTCATATCCTTTCTCGTCTTAATAAATGAAGTAATAAGTTCATACTCCATATCCAAAAGAAATTTTTCCTTATTAATAAATTTTTTGGCTTTTTCCATCTTATCTTACCTCCTAATATAATTGTAACATTACAGATACTAATTGTAAAGGATAAAATTAACTTTTTGTTAACTTTTTTTGTAAAAAAAGAAATATAGCGTGCTATATTTCTCCTAATCGTGATGCAACTTGTTTTTTTCTTGATACTATTCTTTTTAAGAATACACCTTATTATTATATGCATATTCATTAATCAAATGTTTATCATCTCGATAAACTACTTTTTTCATTACTATCTTCAAAAACATATCCCTCAGTTTGATATTTAGTTAAAATTTTCGGTGTTGCTTGCACCTCGATGAAATGAATTTCTTTATCAGTGAAACTCATATGTAAATTTTCAATCCTTTTTACTGAAGTTATTTCAAAATCAAAGTTATTAGAGTCAATCAATATTTCTTTTTGTGGATCTGGAAAAGGATTGTCATGATTAATACTACCATAACCTAGTTCATGAGAAAAAAATGTAACTGGCGAACCCTTAGGTAATGTTATTTTATATATAACGTTTTTAGCATCAGGATTAATTCTTTCTTCAGAAAAAGATAAAGCTTGATCTATAGAAGTAGAAGTAGAAAGAAATGCATCTCCTATTTTAATGTGATCTGCTACTGCACCAAACCTATAAACAGTAATTTCATTAGTAGTAAAAACTTTTTTTAAAGCGCTTTCTACTAATGGTATATATTTTAAAACTAGATTTTTATACTCTTCATAACTAATTAATCTATCAGATGGAAAAATATTCTCTGTTCTATCCTTTATATTTTTACTAGTCTTTGGTTTATTTTTTGATTGTTGATATTGAAGTTCTAACTGAGCATATCCAGTTTCTATATATCTTTCATAATCTTCCTGTTTTATATTAGAATTATTTCTTATTAAAGAAACAATTTTATTCATTGAATAATACAACTGACTTTTATATATCATTAAAGCCATTTTTTCATCATCGCTTAAAAGAACACTTTGCTTAATTTGAAGTTCATCAAACTCATCTAATGCCTCCTCATTTCTATTACTATTTACTTGTTTTGAAACAACTGTTGATGACATATTTGGTAGTTCTATTTCTACTGGCTTTTTAAATACTTCTATGTGTGATTGATTTTGTACCAACCCTAATTTTTCCTCCAATTCCTCCAAATATTTTTCCATAATAGGCAAATTAGATTCAATTGAAACAATAATATGATTTAAAAAATTATTTACTTCGTTAAGATTATTAAATTTAGGAAGTAACCTATATGCGTTTAAATTTTCTATATCATCAATTGTAAAATCTAGATTTCCTGTTAATATATTTTCCTTAATTCCATTTAAATCTTCTATATTTATATTTGTTTTTTCAACAGGTAATTTGTATTTAAAATCATAATTTACTTTTTCTTTAAATTGCAATTTTCCTTTTATAGTTTTTATTTTATCAT
>JAZNOG010000051.1:0-10523 GCA_045580645.1 Bacilli bacterium | reverse complement strand
ATTATATTTTTGATTCATTAAAAAGAATAAAATAATTGTAAATTTCATGTTGAACAAAGATATGTTTTAAGAATAAGAAACTATTCTTTTTTTGTAAAGTTTACATATAATAAAATAATTAACTTTTGATATAATAATTCTATGTAGTATAATAAAAATAAAGAAATAGGAGGAGTTGTGAATATGGATAATAAAAAAATAAATATAATGCTTACAATAACTATTATTATATTGCTTGTAATAGCGGGATTATGTTTTTATATTGCATATGATAAAGGATTAATATTTAATAGCGATAATAATGAAGAAGTAAATAATAATGATAATGGAAATAATGTGCAAACCAATGATGAGATACATGTAGAAGGTATAGAACTTACTGATTCTAAGATAATTGATGCATTAAATGAAAATATAAAAATTTTAAGTAGAGGTGAATATGGATGTTTTCCTCCAATAATAGAAAATTTATATATGAATAATTTGGATAATTCTACTATTTCCGTAGATGATAAATTGCTTTTGTCATTGTATTCAATTTGGAAAGTAGCCGAAGGTCCAGAATCAAGTAAAAAAATTTCTGCACAAACTGTTGAACAACATATTTATAAATTGTTTGGTGAAACTAAAAATATAAACCACAAAAGTTTGGCAGGATGTCCTATTTATACTTATAATGAGAATCAAAAAATATATACTTATAGTTTTGCATGTGGTGGAGGATGTTCTCCAGATGTAGTTACCTATAATTTTGATTATAGAAATGAAGATAATAAATACTATGTATATCAAAGTTTTGGAAGATTTGGCTATGATTATGGAGATTCTGAAGAAGATGATACAATAGTAACTATTTACAAAGACTATAACAAAACACAAGTATATAAGACAGGCACTTTTGATGAATTAAAGAACTTTGAAATTAATTCTGGTAATTTTCAAGATTTTAGTGCTTATAAATGGACATTTATTAAAGATAGTGAAGGAAATTATATTTTTGATTCATTAAAAAGAATAAAATAATTGTAAATTTCATGTTGAACAAAGATATGTTTTAAGAATAGGAAACTATTCTTTTTTTGTAAAATAGTGTAAAACATAATAATAATAATAATAAACTTTAAAAGAAAAGTTATGTGTTATATAATTAAAATAAGGAGATGAAAAATATGAATGAATTAAATAATAAAAAATCAAATATAAGCACAGTAATTATTATTGTCCTTTTGGCAGTAATAGCGGGATTATGTTTTTACATTGCTTGTGATAAAGGATTAATTTTTAATGATAATAATAATAATGAACAAATAGATAATAATGATAATGTAAATAATGAAACAAATGATAATACTGCTAATGATGGAGAAATAGGTAATAATACAAATATTTCTGTAACAGATGCAGTAAATTATATAGATGATTATTACAAAGAATTTAAAGTAAAACTGCCTAAGATTGTTGGAAATTCTAAAAATATTGATGAGTTAAATACGAAAATTTTAAATGAGGTGCTTCCTAGAACTTATTCTCATCCGGCATGTCGGGCTCAAACCAATGAATCAAGTTTCACTTGTATGGATAAGGGTTCGACGATTGATTACTTATATTTAACAAAAAATAATGTATTGGTTTTATATATTTATTCTAAAGTTCCAGAAGGTGGCACTGCGATGCCTGCTTCAGGAGGAGGTTTATTTAAATATACTTATTTTTATGATATAGAAAATGAAAAAACTTTAACCATGACAGAAGCAGCAATAAAATTAAATGTTGATTTGAATAAAGGCGATTGTAGTTATATTATTATTGAAAATAAACAATTAAAAGTAGTTTGTTCAGTTTAATATTAGTATGCATATTTAATGCATACTTTTTTCTTTTAAGTGTAAACTAATAAAGAAATAAAATAAAAATAATTGGCACTCGCTCTTGACAAGTGCTAAAATATGAGTATAATTAAATACATAAGGAGGAATAAAAAATGAATTTAATGCCAAGAAGATTCTTTTTAGATGATTTCTTTGATGATTTGGAACCAGTAAGATCAAATAATATGAAATGTGATATTTATGAAAAGGATAACAAATACTTTATAGAAATGGATATCCCAGGATTTAGTAAAGAGGATATTGATATTGATTTAGACAAAGGTTATTTAACTATTTCTGCTTCACATGAAGAAAATGTTGATGATGAAAATAAAAATTACATTAGAAAAGAAAGAAGTTCTTATGTAACTTCTCGTAAATTCTATTTAGGTGAAGTAGATGAAGATAATATCAAGGCAGAATTTAATAATGGTATTTTAAAAGTTATTGTTCCTAAAAAAGAAGAAATTGAAACTAAAAAGAAAATAGTAATTGAATAAAAAAAACATTATATGATATTATGAATATGTAAGTAAAACTTACATAAATTAAAAAGGGAGGTATTTAAATCCGATATCTTAAATGCCTACCTCAAGGGTTGGACATTTAATCTAACGATTAGATGCCTTTTTTTATTGCTATAACGAGTATTATTAGGAGTAATAATATGATGTTAATGTTTCTAAGAAGTTTTATAACAAACAATCTTTTACTCATTTTCAACACCTTTTTATTTAGTAATAAAGAGATAGGCATCAAGAACTTTAAATCCTCCACTGATAATTATAAATATATGAATAAATAAGTCAAATGACAAAGAGTGAAATTTAATTACTGAATTAGATATCAAAAAATAATGTTTGATTTATATTTTTGTATCAAAATAGTAAGAATAATAAATTTTAAAAACATATATTAATATCTAATCAAAAGATTAGGTATTTTTTTGTAAAAAAATAAATTTATACTAGGTGAATTCATTTTTTCTTGCGAATAATATATATGAGGAGGAAAATGATAAATTACAAAAAGTTATTGGAGGTAATTGGTGTAAAAAAATATATAGTGAGATAGAATGGAGTTGGATAGATAATTATGTTAGATGAAAATTTTAATAAAATAATTGAATTGATAGAACAAAGAAAAAATAATGCATTTGTAAAAATAAATGAAGAATTAATTTTAATGTATTTAGATGTTGGCAAATTTTTATATGATTTACAACAAAATAGCAAGTATGGTGATAAGATAACTACAAGAGCTGCAGAATTTATGAAAAATAATCATCCAAATATTAAAGGATTTACTAAAAGAAATATAGAAAGAATGGTTCAATTTTATAAAACTTATAAAGATGATGAGATTGCGACACCACTGGTGACGCAATTGTCTTGGACAAATAATTTGTTAATTTTAAGTGGTTCAAAAGAAATGAAGGAAAGACATTTTTATTTACAATTAGCGGTTAAAAATAAATATTCAAAAAGACAATTAGATAGGCAAATATCATCATCATATTACCAAAGGTATTTATTATCAGAGGGAAAACAATTACCTACTGTAACTAAAACTATTGATGAAAATGATTATCCTAATACTAGAATACTAGATACTTATAGTTTAGAATTTTTAGATCTACCAGAAGAATTTTCGGAAAATGATTTCAAAAACTCTATTATAAATAATATTAAAGATTTTATTTTAGAAATTGGAAAAGAATTTACTTTTATGGGAAAAGAGTATAGAGTGCAAGTTGGTAATCATGATTTTTTTATAGATTTATTATTTTATAATCGTGAATTATCTTGCTTGGTTGCATTCGAATTAAAATTGGGCGAATATAAAGCAGAATATTTAGGTAAGATGAACTTATATTTAGAAGCATTAGATAGGGATGTTAAAAGAGAAAATGAAAATCCAAGTGTAGGAATAATTTTATGTAGTTCTAAAGATAAAGAAGTTGTAGAATACTCAATAAGTAAAAACACCTCGCAAACATTAATTTCAGAATATAAATTAAAACTAATAGATAAGAGATTATTGGAGAAAAAACTAAAAGAAGTAAAGACTTTAATAGGCTCAAATAACTAATTTGCAAATATTCAAATAAATAATAATAAAACTTGTTAGTGAAGAATTAGAAAAAACTTCAATTATTCGAAAAATTTGAATAACCGTTAATTGTGGCAAAAAAATATAAAAATTTCAAAATTTAATTTAAAAAACTTTATGTTTAACATTATACATGTTATACTTTAAAAGTGGGAAGGTGCTTAATATGTATGATGTAATTATAATAGGAGCAGGTCCAGCAGGACTTTTTGCAGCCTATGAACTTATTGAAAAAAATAATAAATTAAAAATAGGACTTATTGATCAAGGAAAATTTGCTAAAAATAGAGTTTGTCCAATGAACAAAAATGGAATTTCCTGTATAAATTGTAATCCATGTAATATTATGAATGGGTATGGAGGAGCAGGGACTTTTTCAGATGGAAAATTAAACTTTGTTCCAAAAATAGGAAAATCTGATCTTTTTAAATATATGAGTGAAGAAGAAGCTTATAATATTATTGATGATACAGAAGAAATATTTAATAAATTTAAAATGGATAGTAAAGTTTATCCTAGTAATTTAGATGAAGCTAATGAAATAAAGAAAAAAGTAGCATTAACAGGTGCTAAACTTATGCTTATAAAGCAAAAACATTTAGGTTCAGATAAACTACCTATTTATATTCAAGATTTAACTGATTATTTGGAAAATAAGGGTGTTGAAGTTATTGATAATACAACAGTTACTGATATTAAAAGTATAAGTAAAGAAGAACATGAAATAACATGTGTAAAAAATAGCAAAGAAATACTTAAAAAATGTAAAAAATTAATTGTTGCACCAGGTAGAAGTGGAACTAAATGGCTTCAAGAAATTGCAGATAAATATAACATTGAATATACTTCTAAAAGTATTGAAGTGGGTGTTCGTGTAGAAACTAGAAAAGAAATTTTAGAAGATATTTGTAGTGTTATTTATGATCCGACTATCTTTATTAAGACAAAAACATATTCAGATGAAATTAGAACATTCTGCACTAATCCAGGAGGATTTGTGGCAAAGGAAAACTATTATGGATTTATCTGTGTAAATGGACATGCTTTAAAAGATATAAAATCAAATAACTCAAATTTTGCATTTATTAGTAAGGTTAATTTAACAGAACCAGCGACTAATACTAGATTATATGGTGAATCAATTGCAAGAATAGCAAATGTTTTAGGAGATTCAAAACCAATTATTCAAACATTAAAGGATTTAAGAATGGGAAGAAGATCAACATGGCATAGAATAAATAAAGGTTTTATTTCTCCAACTTTAAAAGATTGTGTGGCAGGGGATCTTGCACTTGTTTTACCTCATAGAATAGTAACAAATATACTAGAAGGTTTAGAAACACTAGATAAAATAATACCAGGTGTAAATAATGATGAAACATTATTATATGGTCCTGAAATAAAATTCTTTAGTAATGAAATAACTACAAATAATAAATTTAAACTTGAAGATTATGATATTTATTTTATTGGTGATGGATGTGGTAAATCAGGTAATATTGTAACAGCTGCGGCAACTGGTTTAATTGCAGCACGTGATATTTTAAATAACTAAATATAAGGTTCCGTTTGGAACCTTAAAATTTTCTAAATAGTAAATTTAATGTTTAAAACTTATTGAATTTATGATAAAATATTTTTGCTGGGAGAAATGAAGTATGGAAGAATTTATAAATAGTTTTGGAAGAAATAATTTAATAATAGTAATATCAATTGTTTTTGCTATCCTTTTAGCGCTTCTTACAATTGTTTTAATAGAAAAAATAAAGAAAAGAAAATATGAAGAAATAGAATATTATGAAGAAGATATATTGGAAGAAGAACCAATTGTTAAACAAATAACACCTTCTGTTATAAATGATACTATTAATGATGTGGAAGAATATAAAGAAGAAGTAGTTTATGCTAAAGAAAAAACTGTTTTAGAGGCTAAAAAGGAATTAGAAGATATTACCAGAAAATTAGTTGAACAAGAGATGCAAGATAATTTAATTGGAAAAACAGCATTTGAAGAAGAACAAGAGGAAAAGTCAGTAATTAGTTATGAGGAACTTATTAAATCAAGTTATGATATAGATGAAAAAAATGATGCATTACTTAAGGATGAAGGGACAGAACCTATAACAATTGAAGAACTTTATAAAAAACATTTGGAAGAAAATGAACCAAAAGAAGAAGTTTTAGATAATCCAATATTTGTTGAAGAACCAAAGAAATTTAAGAATTCTGCTCTTATATCTCCAGTATTTGGTATATATTCTAGTGCACCTAAGAAAGTTAAACAATCTGAAGAGTATTTAGAAAGAACAATGGATTTAGAAGATTTAGAACTTGAAATTAAGAAAACAGAAGAGTTTTTACATGAACTTAAGAAATTAAAAAATAAATTAGATTAGTCTAATTTTTTTTAATATAAAATTTAAAAACTATTGTTACGAGGACATATGTTTGTTATAATAAGTGTATATATTCAAGGAGATGAGATTATGGCAAAAGATTTAATGATTAGAAGTAGTTATGCTGAGTTCTTGATTTTGAAAGACAAACTCATGATAAAGGAATACAAGTTAGGTTTGAAGATGGCGATTTATGGTTAACACAAAAAGCAATTGGCGAATTGTTTAATACGACAAGAAACAATATTGCCATGCATATTAATGATATATATGATAGTTATGAATTAAACCGAAATTCAACTAGTAAGAAATTTTTACTAGTTCAACAAGAAGGTATTAGAGAAGTCAAAAGAAATATACAATATTATAATTTGTATATGGTAATTTCTGTTGGTTATAAAGTTAATGAAATAGCACGCGATAAAGCGTTAACTGAATTTGAAAAATATAGGATAAAACAAGACAAATTATATAAATCAGATTTTGATTTATTATTAGAAGAAATAAAATAAGGATGTGTAGTATATGAAAGTAGGATTTTATACATTAGGATGTAAAGTGAATAGTTACGAAAGTGAGTATATGATGAGTTTATTTAAAGAAAAAGGGTATCAAATATCTGATTTTGATGAGACTTGCGACATTTATGTAATAAATACATGCACCGTAACTAATAACAGTGACAAAAAAGATAAAAAAATAATTAATCAAGTAAAAAATAAAGATGCTATTGTAGTAGTTTGTGGGTGTTTTGTAGAAAGTGCTAAAGACTACAGTTTTGATGGGGTAGATATTATAATAGGAAATTATAATAAATCAAAAATAGTAGAACTAGTTGAAGAACATTTAAAAACAAAAAAGCAAATAAGGGAAGAACATAATATTATGAAAGTTCCTTTTGAAGATATGCAAATTACCTCTTTTCCATCTAGAACTAGAGCATATGTAAAAATACAAGATGGATGTCAAAATTATTGTAGTTATTGCATAATACCATTTGTAAGAGGTAGATGTAGGTCTAAAGATAAGGAAGTAGTTTTAAAAGAGATAAGGGATTTAACAGATAATAATTATAAAGAAGTTGTTTTAACAGGAATTCATACAGGAAGTTATGGTATTGACTTAAATATAAAATTTACTACTTTATTAGAAGAGATATTAGAAAATAAGGATTTAAAAAGACTTAGAATATCATCTATTGAAATAACAGAATTAAATGATGAATTTTTTAAACTTTTAGAAAATAATGTCCTATGTGATCATTTGCATATTCCACTTCAAAGTGGTAGTGCTAAGATACTTAAATTAATGAATAGAAAATATACAAAAGAAGAATTTTTAGAGCAAGTAAATAAAATTAGGGATATTAGGCCTAATATATCGCTTACTACTGATTTAATAGTGGGTTTTCCTGATGAAACAGAAGAAGACTTTGAAGAAACAATGGAATTTTTGAAATTAGTTAATTTTTCTAAAATACATGTATTTCCATATTCTAAAAGAAATGGAACAAGAGCTGCTATTATGTCTAATCAAATAGATGAAAACATAAAAAAAGAAAGAGTAAGAAAGGTAATGACTTTATCAGAAAAACTAGAAAAAGAATATTTTGATAAGTTTATCGGACAAGAGGTAGAAGTTTTAATAGAAAAGGTTGAAGATGGATATAGTTATGGTCATACTTCAAATTATTTATATTTAAAAATAAATGAAGAGTTAAAACAAAATGAAATATATAAAGTTAAGTTGATGTCAAGTATGTGGACAAAATAAAATATTATTGTTATATTTAAAATAGAGGTGAGCTTTATGGCTAATAATAAAGATTTAGATTTGTTTGTAAATTTAGTTAACAAGGTGCAAAAAGAAAATGAAGAAAAATTTATTAGAATTGGGGAAACTGAAATTCCAATTGAAAGATTTACTAGGGAAGATTTTTGTGAAGAAGAACAAGAAGAACTGTTTGGATTTCCTGAGTATTATGTTGCAAATTCTCAAGAAATGGTTACAAGGAAAAGTGAAGGTCTTATGGTTTCAGATGCATCTAAAGTTCCTATAAATTTTGGATTAACTACTAAAGACAAATTAAAAATTGTTGGAGGAGTTGTCCTTGCTACAATTGTAGGAATAGGTATTTTAAAATTTTCTTCTATTAGAGATGAAAAGACATTTTCAGGAGATGGTTACGATCAATATACTAAATATATAGATTATGCAAGAGAAAATGGACTTGCTGTTTCTGAAGAAGGATTTAATGAATTTATGGGTTATGATTATGATAGTAATACTATTTCTATAGAAGGTAATACAAAAGGTGGTAGATAAAATGGAAGATATAATTATTTTAGATGGTATGGAATTTTTAATTCTTGATAAAATTAATTTAAGTGGTATTAACTTTTTATATGTTATTGCTACAGATGGTTCTAATAAATTTACACTTTTAAATGAATATGAAGAAAATGGTAAGATAATGGTAAAAAGTGTTACTGATAAAGAAATAATTGAAGAAGTATTTAGAAAAATGAATGAAAGAAATAGATAATATTTCTTTTTTTGTAAAATTAAAATGTCTTTTTTTGTAAAATAAAAAAAGCATAAAATGTAAAATAAAATTTGCTTTTTTTATAAAAAACAGATATACTTAATACGAAATTGAGGTGATTTTAATGTTTGTTGATGAGGTGAATATAAAATTAATTGCAGGATCTGGTGGAGATGGATGCACTGCTTTTCGTCGTGAAAAATATGTAGAATTTGGTGGTCCTTTTGGTGGAAATGGCGGAAGAGGTTCTAATATCATTTTCAAAGTAGATGAAGGACTTAGAACTTTAATTGATTTAAGATATAATAAAATTATTAAGGGTGAAAAAGGTGAAAATGGTTCTGGTAAAAATCAAAATGGAAAAGGCGCTAAAGATGTTATTATAAAAGTTCCACAAGGAACAGTGGTTACAGATTTAGATACAAATATAGTTATTTGTGATTTAAAAGATAAAGATGATGAATTTATTATAGCTAAAGGTGGAAGAGGTGGAAGAGGAAATACTGCTTTTAGAACATTGAATAATCCAGCACCTAATTTTTCTGAAAAGGGAGAACCGGGAGAAGAAAGATATATAAAAGTTGAAATAAAATTACTTGCAGATGTAGGATTAGTTGGTATGCCTAGTGTTGGTAAAAGTACTATTTTATCAAAAGTATCTAGATCAAAACCAAAAATTGCAGCTTATCACTTTACGACATTGAATCCTAATCTTGGAGTAGTAAAAACCACCGATAATAGAAGTTTTACAATGGTAGATTTACCAGGATTAATCGAAGGAGCATCTTTAGGTGAAGGACTTGGCGATAAATTCTTAAAACATATTGAAAGAACTAGAATTATTGCCCACGTTATTGATATGTCGGGATTTGAAGGAAGAAATCCATATGAAGATTATGTAAAAATTTGTAAAGAGTTAAAAGATTTTGATGAAAAGTTATTAAAAAGAAAACAACTTATAATCGCTAATAAAATGGATATGGAAAATTCTAAAGAAAATTTAAAAGAATTTAAAGAAAAAGTTAAAGATATTGAAATATTTGAAGTATCTGCTTTGAATAATGAAGGGTTAGAAAAAGTTTTAATTCATATGGCAGATTTACTTGATGAAATAGAAGTAGAACCTTTAGTGGAAGAAGATTATGAGGATTATGTTTTATATAAATATCAAAAAGAAGAACCTTGGACTATAACAAAAGAAAATGATTGTTTTGTTATTAAGAGTGATATTATTGAAAAAATGTTTAGAATGACCAAATTTACAACAGATGAAGCAGTAATTCGTTTTGCTAAAAAATTAAGTAAAATGGGAATTGATGATGAACTTGAAAAAATGGGAGCTAAGCAAGGAGATATAGTTAAAATATTGGATTTTGAATTTGAATATAGAAATTAGGATTTTATTAATTTAAATTCAATTATGGTTTTAATAAAGAAATCTTGTGATATATTAAAATGTATTTCATATAATAATTAAAACTTTTTTAAAATATATATGTTTTTGATATTTGGATATAAAAAGTATATTCAATTATATATAATTTAGGGAAGCAAACTTTGTTTTTGCTTCTTTTTTTATATATTAAAATTAAAAAATAGTCA
>JAZNOG010000050.1:0-6374 GCA_045580645.1 Bacilli bacterium | reverse complement strand
ATTTTGATTACCTGTTTTTGTATAATTATATATTGCAATAGTTATTCCTATTACAAATGTAATTAAAAATATTATTAGTATTATCGGAAGGGTTTTTGTTATTTTGTTAGTAAACTGCCCCCCCCCCAGACGAAAATTTGTTTGTTAGATTTTTCTTCATAATTAACTCCTTCTTCCATACAAAAAGATATGGTTTATTCTTAAGATAAGTTTACCATATCTATTTAGTTAATTCAATATTTTTTTTATACAAATAAGTGTGTTGTCACTTTCTTTTTTGTTTCATGTTTATCATATTTTTTAATTACACAAGTTTTGTTTAGTTTTAAACTTTTTTTTACATCTATAATTCTTTGATTTGTTGATCCTCTAAATAAAATGCATAAGCTTTTGTTTTCTAATTGGAATTTTCCATCTACTAATACGTCTATATATTTTAATAGTTCAAGTGTTTTTGGATTTTTAATTAAATCTTCAAATAAGAATCCCGTGTAACACCAAACATTTAGATTTAATTCTTTAGCGTATTTTGCTATTTCTATGCAAGCTTCTGCTTGAAAGAAAGGATCTCCCCCAGATAAAGTAATACCATCTTGTCCTTTTAATTCATCTAGTTCTTTTTTTACTACATCAATATCTACTAAAACACCACCATTAAAGTCATGTGTTTCTGGATTATGACAACCAAGGCAGTTATGAGAACAACCTTGTGTCCAAATAACTGCTCTTAGTCCATCACCATCTACAATACTATCTGTAAGTATTTCTTCTTTTGCTAGTCTAATTTTCATCTTTTAAACAACTACCATGTTTTACTCTATCGTGTTCTTCTGCTCTTTTACTGTTATTAAATCTATCAACAGTTCCAACTAAATAACCTGTAATTCTTCTAATTCTATCAAATTTTACACCATCTGCTTCAGTTCTTCCACATCCTGGACATATATCATTTATTACTCCAGTAAATCCACATACTGGGTCTCTATCTACTGGATGGTTTATTGCGCCATATCCTATTCCTGATTCTTTCATTTGACGGACAACTTTCATAAATGCAGATACATTATTTGTAGGATCTCCATCTAGTTCAATATAAGTAATATGTCCAGCATTTGTAAGTTCATGGAATGGTGCTTCAGATTTTATTTTCTTTTCTATTGTAATTGGATAATATACTGGAATATGGAATGAGTTTGTATAATAAGCTCTGTCAGTTACTCCTTCGATTATTCCATAAATTGATTTATCTATATTTGTAAATCTACCTGATAATCCTTCTGCAGGTGTTGCAAGTAGTGTAAAGTTTAGTTTATATTCTCTTGCATATTCATCGCATTTATCTCTCATGAATTTAATAATTTCATAACCAGTATTCCATGCTTTTTTACTTTCACCATGATGTTCTCCAATTAATGACTTTAAACATTCCGCTAGTCCAATAAATCCAATACTTAAAGTTCCATGTTTTAAAATTCTTTTTAATTTGTCAGTTGGTTTAATTCCTTTTGAATCAATCCAAATTCCTTGTCCTAATAGGAATGGGAAGTTATAACTTCTTCTGTTACATTGGATATCAAATCTTTCTAGTAATTGATCTTTTACTAAATCCATATAATGAGTAAGTTCTTCATAGAATGCTTCCATATTAGGTTTATTATTATTTAATATACCATGTTTAATACCAAGTCTAACTAAGTTAATTGAAGTAAATGAAAGGTTTCCTCTTCCTGGAGTTATTGCTTTATTTGGATCTACAACATTTGCCATAACTCTTGTTCTACATCCCATATAACCTACTTCTGTTTTATAATCTCCTTCTTTATAGAATGCTTTATTAAATGGAGCATCTATAAATGAGAAGTTAGGGAATAATCTTTTTGCAGAAACTCTACAAGCAAGTTCAAATAAATCATAGTTTGGATCTTTTTTATTATAGTTAATTCCTTCTTTTACTTTAAAGATTGAAACTGGGAATATTGGAGTTTCTCCTTTTCCTAAACCTTCATCTGTTGCAAGAAGTAAATTTTTAATAACCATTCTACCTTCTACTGAAGTATCTGTTCCAAAGTTAATTGATGAAAATGGAACTTGTGCTCCTGCTCTAGAATGCATTGTATTTAAATTATGAATAAATCCTTCCATTGCTTGGAATGTAGCTCTGTCAGTTTTTGCTAAAGCTTTTTTGTGAGCCATACGTATTATTTTAATTATTTTTTCTTCTTCTTTAGCATATTTATCTAAGAATGATATATCACTATCAATACTTTCTATTTTATCTATTTCTTTACTAACTTTATTAAAGTTTATAAAGTTTATAAATCCTTCAAGTTCTAAGAAATCATATAATTCTTGTTTTAACTCTTTTTTATATGTTTTTAAAACTCCAGGAGCCATAAAATAATCAAATGCAGGAATTGATTGACCACCATGTTGATCATTTTGGTTTGCTTGAACTGCAATTGCCGCAAGTGCTGCATATGAACCAATGCTATTTGGTGTTCTTAAGAAACCATGTCCTGTAGAAAAACCATCTTTATATAATTCATTTAAGTCTATTTGACAACATGTAGTTGTTCCCATTGGTAAGAAGTCCATATCATGTATATGAATCATACCTTCATCATGTGCTTCTGAAAATCTAGGACTCATTAAATAACTTTTTGCAAATTCACGAGTTAAAGTGCTACCAAATTGTAGCATTGTTCCCATTGCAGTATCACCATCTACATTGGCATTTTCTCTTTTTGCATCTACATCTTTGGCATCTTGCATTCCAAGTGCTTCAATTGCTTTTAAGAATTTATGTTGTTTAGATTGAAAAACATCTCTTGATTTTGCTCTTTTTTCTCTGTAACTAGAGAATAATTCATAAACATCTAAATATTCTAATTCTTTAAGTTTATTTTCAATTAAATCTTGAATATCTTCAATTTTAATTTTTGTATTTTCTTCATATGCTGTATTTATTTCATCCAAAACAGCAGTATAAACTTTCTTTACATCATCCCCTGTATAGTTTTCATTTTGGGCACTATCAAACCCTTTTTTAATGGCTATTGCTATTTTTTCACCATTAAACTTAGTTTTTTTACCATCTCTTTTAACAACTGTTAGGCTAGTTGTTACATCATTTTTTATGGCATTCATATTTCTTTTACCTCCTTATTATCTCAAATAGTTTCTAATTTGATATTACCTTGTAATACATAAAAAGTCAATGACAAAATTATACAAAAAAAATATTTCCTTGATATTAAAAGAAAATATTTTTTTTACTTGTCGTAAACATTTTTTTTACTTATTCTACGTCTTCCATAAACCATAGTTTTAAACTATAAGAAACATTTTTTCCTGTTACTTCGTGTCTTACGATTTTATAAACAATATTATCATAAACATCTACTCTTCCGTCTAAAGTTTTATAACTATTTTCTTTTACAACATATAATGGTTCTTTATCATTACTTAATTTATTAAAGTTAATATATCCAATTATAAACCAAATAACAAGTCCTATAATTAAAATGTCTATAATAGCCATTATAATGTTTTTAACCTTTCTTTTTTTCATCTCTATCCTCCTACTTAACATTATACATTGTTTTTTTGTCTATTTAAAGTAATTTTAATTATTTTGTTTCTATTTTAGTTCCTGGATTATTACCATTAAAAATATCAATTATTCCATTTTCGTTTTTAGCATCATATAAATAAACAGTAGTTTTAGTCTTACATAATAATTCCATAGCAGGATAATCCATAACTCCTTGTTTTTCTTTTCCTACTTTTATTTGGTTATCTAACATTTCTTTATGTGATATAACATCATACTTTCTAGCATCTTTTTCTTGTGGATTTTTATCATATACACCATCAATGTTTTTAGCCATTATAATTATATCTGCTTCTAATTCTTCTGCTCTTTGAACTATTGTTAAATCAGTAGAAACATGTGGTTTACCTAATCCTCCACCTAAAACAATAACTTTGTTATTCTCTAAGTCTTTTAATGCTTCTTCTTTTTCATATTTTTTAATAAATCCTTCAACTAAGAATGCCGAATAAACATTAGAACTAATCCCTTTATTGTTTAAATAATTATTTATTGCTAAAGCATTCATATTAGTGGCAAGCATACCTATTTGATCTGAAATAACACTATCTATATCAAGTTTATTTCTACCTCTCCAAAAGTTACCTCCACCACATACTAGGATAACTTTATGATTTAAATTTAAAATATGTTTTATATCGTTATAGATATTTTCAAGCATCATACTTGATATGGGGGTTTCTTCTTTTAATGCTTCTCCACTTATTTTTAAAGCTACTCTCATTTTTTCCTCCTAAAAAAATTCAAGACTAATCTTGAATTATTTATAATTTTCAGCTTTTACTTCCATATAACTTTGTGGATGTTCACATACTGGGCAAAGTTTTTTTGCTTCTTTTCCTACATAAACATGTCCACAATTTCTACAAATCCAAATTTTATCTTCACTTTTCTTAAAAATAGTGTCATCTTTTAAATTCTTAAGTAAAGTTAAATATCTTTCTTCGTGTTCTTTTTCTATTTTAGCAACTTCTTCAAAAAGATTTGCTATGTGTTTAAATCCTTCTTCTTTAGCAACTATAGCAAATTCTTTATACATTTGTGTCCATTCATAGTTTTCTCCGTTTGCTGCATCTACTAAGTTATCAAGTGTAGAAGGAACATCTCCTCCATATAATAATTTAAACCACATTTTTGCATGTTCTTTTTCGTTATTTGCTGTTTCTTCAAATATTGCTGCTATTTGTTCATAACCATCTTTTTTTGCTTTTGAAGCGTAGTATGAATATTTATTTCTCGCCTCAGATTCTCCTGCAAAAGCAGCCATTAAATTAGCTTCTGTTTTACTACCTTTTAATTCCATAATTTAATACCTCCAATTAAATTATATAATGTATAAAAGAAAAAAACAATAAAAAAAATAGATATATTTATTCGTATATATCTATTCCATATTTTTCACTTTGAATATCAAAGAAAACATAATTTTTAATTGGATTATAAGTTAAATAAGCAAATACTAAAAATATAAGTGGAAGTAAAATAATTGATAACAGATTTAAAATTTTTAGTTCTTCTTGTTTTAATAGAAAATAACTTACTATTTGACCTAGGATGATGACAAGAATTAGAAGGCCAATCGAAATAAACATATTCTCGTGAAATATATTATATAAAGGTAAATAAACAATTAAATAAATTATAAAACTAAGCACTGAGGTAACAAATAGTTGTAAGAAAAAGTTATTAAATTTTATATTATTTTTTTTAAGTAAAATATAATCAATAATACTATATACTAAAGCACTAATAAAAAATAGTTTCATATGCTCCCATATGCTTTCATTTACTGGAAAAAATAAACTTGTTAAAAAGTTAGGAAATGTAGTATAAGCAAAATGAAACAAAAAAGATAAAACAATTATGGAAACTGCACCAATTACTTTTATTTTTTTTAAAGTCATATTTATCACCATTATTAGTATATGTTAAATAGCAATTTATATATTGGAATAAAATGTCAAAAAAAAACGCAAACTAGCGTTTTTTAATAATAATCAACACTTATTAGTTCAAAGTTATTGGCTTCATTATAATCGTAATCATAATATGTTGCTTTAAACTTCCAAGTTTTTCCTTCTTTTAAATTATCTGTGTATGCATTTGCGGTTCCTAGTAAATTGCCATTTGCGTCCATTACATTAAAGTTGATACTTACATATTCCATATCATAATCACTTATATTAGTGGCATATCCACTAATTACATAAGTATCATCTATAACATTGGCAACGATATTGTTCTTTAACATTAATTCGTTGTCACCCACTAAAATAGCATTATTTTCATATTTTATTTTTGGAGTATCTAAATCATAAAATATTAAGGCAAAAAATAAACCAAATATTAAGACATAAAATAAACCTAATCCTAAAACTAGCCAAATAATCCATTTATTTTTCTTTTTTGAAACAACATTATTTTCTTCCATAACACACCTCTACTTATAAATATATAATAATATTACATTATTGTTTTGTCAAATTAAAATTATAAATTATTGATTTCTTCTTTAGATAGATTAGTACATTTTATTATCATTTCAATATCCAATCCATTTTCTAACATGTTTTTAGCAACTTCTAAACTTTTTTCATAACTACCACTACTATAACCTTGCTCTATACCTATATTAATACCTCGTTCTATTCCTATTTCAATACCCAGTTCAACACCATCAGTTCTTGCATTATCTATCATTGTATTTTTAAGCATCTCATCATGTAACTCTTTATCATATAATCCTATTACTTCATTATCT
>JAZNOG010000049.1:0-4298 GCA_045580645.1 Bacilli bacterium | reverse complement strand
AAATAATGCAAGAATATGTAAAGGATGCCTATGATGCATCGCAATAAGAAGAGATAATAGGATTATATGATAAAGAATTACATGAAGAAATGGTAAAAAATACACTTGTATATGAAGCTGAGCAAAAAGGTATAGAAAAAGGTTATAGTAGTGGTAAAGAAGAAGGTATTTTAGAAGAAAAGAAAATAGTGGCAAAAAATATGTTAGAAAATGGATTAGACATTGAAATGATTGTAAAATGCACTAATCTATCTAAAGAGGAAATAGAAAAATTAAAAACTGAATAAAGAAATAAAAATCTTTATTCTTTTTCTTTTTGTTTAGTGTTATAATCATAATAGAGGGATGTATATGACAAATAATTTTATTAAAGGACTAAAGGAAGCATTTATTTCTGTATTTCCTGTAGTTGTAATAGTATTAATACTTTGTCCATTTATAGATATAAGTTTAAATGAAATAATTTTATTTTTATTTAGTAGTTTTCTTTTAATGATTGGTCTTAGTTTATTTACTAGTGGTGCATCTTCTTCTATGATGTTAATTGGTGAAAAAATAGGTAAGTCTATTATGAAAACTAAGAATGTTTTTCTTATTTTATTTGTAGTTTTTATAACGGGTATTATTATTACCATTGCAGAACCAGATTTAAAGGTTCTTGCATCTCAATTATCAATTTCTAATACTTTAATGATTATGACAGTTGCTTTTGGTATAGGAATATTTTTATTTTTTGGCGCACTTAGAAGTTTCTTTAATTTAAATTTGTCTAGAATGTTAGTTATTTTTTATAGTTTAGTTTTTGTTTTATTATGTTTTGTATCAAAAGAAAATATAGCATTTGCCTTTGATGCCGGAGGTGTAACAACTGGTCCAGTTAGTGCTCCGTTTATCATTGCTTTAAGTGCTGGGTTATGTTTTAATAAAGCATCAAAACTTCAAAGAGAAAATACTTTTGGTTTAATTGGTTTATGTTCCGTTGGTCCGATTATATCTGTTTTATTACTTAGTATGTTATACAAAATAGAAGGTGTATATGAATATAATGCAATTGATATAAATATGCCCTTAGTAGAAGTGTTTTCTAAACAATTCATTATTTGTTTTAAAGAAGTAGTAATCGCGGTTCTTCCAATTTTTATCTTATTTATTATATTTAAATTAACAAGTAAAGAATTTAGTAAAAATGATTCTATTAAAATATTTATTGGTCTTATTATTACAATTCTAGGATTAAGTATATTTTTAGCAAGTGTAAATACTGGTTTTATGAATATGGGTTATAAAATAGGTATTGAGTTTGGAAAATCAATATTTAAATATTTACTTATACCAATAGGAATGATTATAGGATATTTTATTGTTAAGGCAGAACCTGCAGTTAAGATATTAAATGAAAAAATAGAAGAAGTAACTTCAGGTAGTATTACTAAAGAAATGATGCAAAAGACATTAAGTGTAGGAGTAAGTCTTGCAATAGGATGTGCAATGCTTAAGGTTTTAACTAATATTTCAATTTTATATTTTATTGTTCCAGTTTATATCACATCTCTAATATTAAGTTTCTTTGTTCCAAAAATATTTACTGCGATTGGGGCTGATTGTGGAGGAGTAGTAGCAGGACCTCTTACTGTAACTTTTTTACTTCCTTTATCAATTGGAGTATCAACAGTATTAGGTAATAGTTTAAATACTGCTTTTGGATTAGTAGCGCTTATTGCTATGACACCACTTTTAACTGTTCAAATACTCGGGTTTGTATATAAAATAAAAATTGATAAACAATATAAGGAAAAAGATATTGACGAAAGCATTATAACTTATAATTGGAGGACAACACATGAATGAAAATATAAAATTAGTTATGACAATTACTTCCATAAATAAAGAAAAGTTTTTTAGAGAATTTTATGATAAAAAACATTTCTCATTTGTTTTATATGGAAGGAGTATGGCTTCACAAAGTTTGCTTTCTTATTTTGGATTAAAAGAGACAAAAAGAAGTATTTTATTTGCAATTGTATCAGAATATGAAGAAGAAAAATTTATAAAGAAAATAACAAAAAAAATAAATTTAAATGAACCAGGTAATGGTATTATGTGTTTACTTCCTATATCTAGTTCTAATAAATATATATATGATAAAGTAAAGAAAAATAAAAAGGAAGTGAACATAGTGAAAAGAAAAGATAACTATCATTTAGTAATTACTATAATAAAAGAAGGATATTTTGATTTAGTTATGAATGCATCAAAGAAAGTAGGTGCAAGAAGTGGAACACTTATTTCAGGTAGAGAAATAAGTAATAAGCAATTTGCAGAGTTTTTAGGTTTTAGTATTGAACCAGAAAGGGATATTGTAATTCTTTTAGTTAAAGAAGACATAAGAGAAGAACTAATGAATGAAATTACTATGCAAGCTGGTTTGAAAACTAATGGAAAGGGCCTTTGCTTCTCTATTCCGGTAGACAATGTTCTAGGTTTTGGTGAAGAAATAGAAGAAAAAAAATAAATAATTTGTAAAAATAAGTTGTATTTTTAATAATTATTTGTTATAATCGTTGATAGAAAAGCAAGGAAGGAGGGACAAAAATGACAGAAGTAGCAGTTAAAGGTAATTTAGATGGAGCTTTAAAACGTTTTAAACAAAAGTGTTCTCGTGATGGGATTCCTTCCGAAGTAAAGAAAAGAAAATTCTATGTTTCACCAGGAAAGAAAAGAAGAGAAGAAAAGAAAGAAAATATTAGAAATTGTCATAAAAGAAATAAAAACAATTAATTTAATAAACAAAAGATATGTATTTAGTCTAAAAATTACATATCTTTTTTTACACATAAAATTAAAAAACAAAATATTTTATATTTGTATTTCTTTTTATTTGTGATATAATCTTAATATAGGGTAGTTGTTATGGTGATATTATGAATAAAAATTATTATATTGTTTTTGGCGTTATTCTGGTATTTGCAGGTTTTTTTGCTATTTTTAATAATTATTTTTCTTTAAAAAAAGCTAAAGTCTATGACACTATTTCCTTAGCAATGTCTGAACTTCCTGTTTATATAGAAAATGATAATATAAATAGTGATAATAATGACAATGATATTGATAGTGAAACCAATAATAATGACCAACCAGAAAATAATTTAGATAATAACAATGAAATTGAAAATAATGATTCTAATTATTACATTGGGAAACTAGAAATACCAAAGATTAATTTATCTAGAGGATTTGCTAGTATTGATTCAAAATATAATAATGTAGATAAAAATATAGTAGTTATAAAAGGATCAAACTATCCAGATGTTTTGAGTGGAAACCTTATAATAGCGGGTCATTCCGGAAATGGTTGGAATTGCTTTTTCAATAATCTTCCTTATCTTAAAAATGGAGATATTGCAAATGTATATTATAAAGATGTAAGATGGGTGTATAAACTCGTTAAAACATACCAAGATGATAAAGATGGTTCTGTTAGAATCTATAGAAATAAAAATGTAACAACATTAACTTTGATTACATGCACTAAGGGCACTAAAGATAAACAAAGCGTTTATATATTTGAATTAATAAGACAAGAAACATATTAAAGTAGAGGTGATAAAAATGGGTGATTTTTCTCTTTCAGAAAGATTTGGAGTAGTTTTTGAAATGATTTTTTCATCACCATTTTTTATCTTTTTATTAGCATTTATGATTCTTACTATAGTTGCTTTTTCTGTTTATGGGGCTACTAATAGTAAAGTTTCTAAAATCTGTTGTTTTTTTGCTTATTTTTTAATAATCTCATTTTTAGTTATAAAATATGGGAAACTAATATGGACTTTAATAGATACTTTTGTTGATCAAATATTTGTAGCTATTTATTTTCCAAATTTAATTACTTATATTTGTATGGTTGCCATCACAATACTTCTCATGATATTAACTATTTTTTCTAAAAAACTAAAAGGATTCATAAGAGTTTGTAATGTATTATCATTTACTAGTATTTTATTTTTATTTATTTTAACTATTGATTTAATTAACAAGAATAATATTAATATATATCAAAAAACAGTTTTGTATTCAAATGAAACCTTAATGATTTTAATTCAAGCAAGTATGGCTATTTTTGTTGTTTGGGTTGGGCTTTTAATAATTAATTTAGTAATTAATTTATTTTCTGTTAAAACACAAGAACCTCATTTAGTTATAGATGAGAAACTATCAGACATCGAATATTTAACTGAGGAAGATTATTATGAAGGATTTATTTCTTATAACAAAAGAAAAAAATATCAAGAATATTTAGA
>JAZNOG010000048.1:0-13012 GCA_045580645.1 Bacilli bacterium | reverse complement strand
AATACCAAGAGAAGAATTGCTAGAGATAGTGGCAGGAAAATACTAACCCCCCAGCCATATCAAAGACAATTCTTTTTATTTTTTCTAGACCGACAGCCCACCTACATTCACACAATTTTAATTTTTACATGAGTTTTTTGGAAAGGAAGGATAAGATGAGGAGATATGAGAATGTAAAAATATCAGCCCTTAAACCATACGAAAACAATGCCAGAACTCACAGCCAGGAACAGGTTGAGAAGATAGCTAACTCAATAAAAGAGTTCGGCTTTATTAATCCGGTACTGATAGACAGTGACTATGGAATCATAGCAGGACATGGAAGAGTATTAGCAGGGCAATTATTAGGAATGGAAGAAGTTCCATGTTTATTTATTGAAGATTTAACAGAAACACAAAAAAGAGCCTACATACTAGCTGACAATAAGTTAGCATTAGATGCAGGATGGGATGATGAAATACTAAGACAAGAAATCCTAGCACTCGACAAATTAGATTTTGATGTTTCATTAGCAGGATTTGATATCAATGATTTTGATTTTACACAGGAAGATATAGAATTCCAGGAAGATGATTACGATGTAGAAGCATCATTACCAGAAATACCTAAAGCTAAACCAGGAGATGTTTATCAGCTAGGAAGACACAGATTAATGTGTGGAGATAGTACAAGCCAGGAAGATATTGATAAATTAGTAGATGGAGCAGTAATGGATTTATGTGTAACAGATCCACCATACAATGTTAACTATGGCTCAATCAATGAAACCGGATATGGAAAAGAAAGAGAAAATGGGAATAAAATCCTTAATGACAATATGGATGATGAATCATTCTACTTATTCTTGAATGCTTTTTATGAACAAATGCTAAGAGTGTTAAAAGAAGGTGGAGCATATTATATATTCCATGCTGATACAGAAGGATATAATTTTAGAAAAGCATTAAGAGATGCCGGAGGACAGGTAAAACAAAATCTAATATGGGTAAAAAATGCATTGGTACTTGGAAGACAAGATTATCAATGGAAGCATGAACCATGTTTATATGGTTGGAAGGAAGGAGCCGGTCATTATTTTATAAATGACAGAACACAAACTACAGTATTCGAAGATAAAGCAGATTTGGATAAATATACCAAAGATGAATTAAAAGAATTAGTAGAGGAAATCCTAGCTGACAAATTACCTACAACAGTAATACATGAAGATAAGCCACAAAAGAATGATGTACATCCAACTATGAAACCAATTAAATTAATCAGTAGATTAGTAAAGAATAGTAGTAGACAGGGAGAAAATGTAATCGACTTTTTTGGTGGTTCAGGTTCAACATTAATAAGCTGTGAACATTTAGGAAGAAATTGTTACACCATAGAATTAGATCCTAAATATGTAGATGTAATAATTGACCGTTGGGAAACACTAACAGGAGAAACAGCAGTAAAGATAATTGAAGGTGTAGTAACAGAAAAAGAATTAGAGGAGGAAACAGAATGATAGAAAAAGTAAATCCAGCTCATCCGGATAAAATAGCAGATAGGATAGCAGGAGCTATAGTAGATATAGCATACAGAAAAAATAATAATCCAAAAGTAGCTGTAGAAGTTTTAATAGGACATGGAGTATGTCATGTGATTATAGAATCATCAGAAAGCTTCACAGCAGATGAAGTAGAAAAGGCAGTAAAAAGAATAGCCGGAGATGTAGCATTAGACTTAGTAGTAGAAAAACAAGATGAACATCTAGCTAAAAATCAATCAGGAAAAGTTAGATGTGGAGATAATGGAATATTTAAAGGTGTACCACTAACAGAAGAAGAAATAAAATTATCAAGCTATGCAAAAGACATATATGCTAAGAATCCATTTGATGGAAAATACATATTAGATGGAGATAGATTAATAATATGTCAAAGTAATACAGAAGAAAATGATATCTACGAGGATTATCCAAATGCAATAGTAAATCCATTGGGATATTGGACAGGAGGAATAAATGTAGATACAGGAGCAACTAATAGAAAGCTAGGATCTGATATGGCACAAAGTGTAACCGGAGGAGGATTACATGGAAAAGACTTATCAAAAGCAGATGTGTCAGTAAATATCTATGCCTTTAGAAAAGCTCAAGAACTAAAGAAACCTGTACAATTCAGCTGTGCAATTGGAGATGAAATTATAGATGGAAAACCATATAGTGAAATAGTAGAAGAAGCCAGAGAGTATATTGAAAAAATTGGTGGATTTGAAAAGTTTGCTGAGTGGGGATTATTTTAGAGGAATAACTCATGAATAAAATGTCCTTAAATGAACAGGCACAGGAAATCCTAAGAATAGCAGAACAGCATGGAGTAGAACAAAACTTCTTCTTCCTTACAACTTTTAAAAGATACCAGGTGCAATTGCAAATATTGAATGACCTGGAGAAGACAATAAAAGAGGATGGCACATTAGTCACAAAAGAATATGTTAAAGGCAGAAAGAATGTGTATTCACATCCAGCAATATCTGACTATAACAGAACCACAGACAGTGCAAATAAAACAGTAAGTACATTGATGAAAATAATCATCTCACTAAGAAAAGATGATGTTACAGAAGAGGATGATCCACTGCTACAAATAATAGCAGGTGGCTCAATTGAAAAATAAAGCATACCAATATGCATCGGATGTCGTATCCGGAAAAGTAACAGCACCAAAGTATGTAATAAAACAATGTGAGAGCTTTCTGGAGATAGCAGATAATAAGAACCCCAAATATAAAATCAATGAGAAAAAAGTAAAGCAGATAGAATCAATCCTGAAGTTGTTAATAATGCCTAAAGGTTTAAAGGCAGGACAAACAATATACCAATGCTCATGTGGATACCAATGGGTATTCTACATATCAATTCTATGTGTTGTTTATAGAAACAATCCAGAAAAGAGAAGATACGAAACAGCTATACTTGAGATAGCCAGAAAGAACTTTAAAACATATACAATAGCAACGATATTTATCTTGCTTTTTTTATTGGAACCAAAATATTCAAAGTTTTATTCAGTAGCTCCAGATGGATCGTTATCTCGTGAAGTTAAAACAGCAATAGAAGAAACATTAAAATCAAGTCCACTTATTTATCTACACAAAGAAAGTAAAAGATTTAAGATACTAAGAGATTACATACAATTCAATTTAACAGAAAGCAGATATTATCCATTGAACTATTCATCAAGTCGTATGGATGGAAAATTACCAAATGTATTCTTAGCAGATGAGGTAGGAGCATTACCAAATCCATATGCAATAGAATCCATGAGGTCAGGGCAATTGAATATCCTAAATAAATTGGGTTGTATAATATCGACTAAATATCCTACAATCAATAATCCATTTGAAGATGAAGTGTCATATGCCAAAAGAGTCTTAGATGGAATAGAACCAGATGAAACTATATTTGCACTTTTATATGAACCAGATGAAGAAACAATAAATAATTGGACAGTAGATGACACAGTATTGAAACAATCAAATCCTGTAGCTTTAGAAATACCAGAAATCTGGGAAGACTTAGTAAAGAAAAGAGCTAAGGCAATAGCAGTAGAATCGGTAAGAGAAAACTTCCTGACTAAACACTGCAATATCATATACCAGGGAATGGGAACAGAAAGCTACATTGATGTTAATGAAGTAATGAGCTGTAAGGTGGCAAAAATCAATTGGACAGGAAGAAAAGTATACATAGGAGTAGACTTAGCCATGACCAATGATAACTGTGCTGTAGCAATGGTATCAGAAGATGATAATGAAATACTTGCAGATGTATTTGCATTTATTCCAGAAGGAAGAATAGAAGAAAAAAATAAGTTTGAAAGAATTAATTACTATGATTTCATTAAAACGATGAAGTGTATAGCCTGTGGAAATAAAACCGTTGACTATGGAATTATAGAAGACTTCGTATTCCAGATAGAAGAAAAATATAAAGTAACAATAATGGCAATAGGATATGACCGATACAATGCTTTATCATCAGCTCAAAAATGGGATAAGAAGTATAACACAATAGTTGTAAGACAACATAGTGACACATTACATAGTCCAACGAAATTATTATATGAAAAAATATTGGATCGTAAGTTCCGATATGAAGAGAATAAATTATTAGAAATCAACTTCGAAAATGCACGATGCACCTATGACACTAACATGAATAGGTACATAACAAAGAAAAGAAGCCAGGGAAAAGTAGATATGGTAGTAGCATTAATAAATGCAGTACACCTTCTACAACAAGATGTATTCCTAGAAAATGATGACTTCTTTGTACAGGTAATTGAGTAAAGGAGGTGGAAAAATGAGAATAAGAGATTTATTCAGAAGAAGAGCTGAAGAAGAAACACCAGCACCACAAACAGAAGAATCAGCAAGTGATGTATTACTAAAAGCTATTCTACGAGGAGAAACAATTGATAAAGACAAAGCTATGTCATTACCGGCAGTAGCAAGTGCAGTAGATAGAATATGTAATACCGTAGCAATGATACCAATAAGGTTGTATCGTGAAGTGCAGGATGAGAAAACAGGAAAAACAAAAGTAGAAGAAGTAAAAGATGATCCGAGAATCAAATTACTGAATGTTGATCCTGGAGATACATTAGATGCATTTCAATTAAGAAAAGCATGGGTACAAGATTATTTGTTAGATAAAGGTGGATATTTATTTATAGAAAAACAAAAGAATAAATTTAAAAGCCTAAGATATGTAGAAGCATCACATGTCTCAATCAATACAAATACAGATCCAATTTTTAAAGATATAACATACATGGTAAATGGTAAAACATATGAAACATTTAACTTTATTACAATCCTAAGAAGCACCAAAAATGGTGGCTCAGGAAAAAGTGTAATAGGAGAAGTATCAACTGCAATAGAAAATGCCTACCAGACATTAATGTACGAACTCGGCTTGGTAAAAACAGGTGGAGCAAAAAAAGGATTTATAACTTCACAAAGAAAGTTGGGAGAAAAAGAAATAGCATTATTAAAACAAGCATGGTCTAATTTATATTCAAACAAAAGTGAAAATGCAATTGTATTGAATGAAGGTATGGATTTTAAAGAAGGTTCCAGTACCACAGTAGAACTTCAATTAAATGAAAGAAAGAAGACACTACAAGATGAAATAGACCATATATTCCATAACAAAGAAAACTTTGATGAATTTATGAAGGAAGCTATTATGCCGATACTAACAGCAATCAAAATAGCTTTGAACAAAGACTTACTACTCGAAAAAGAGAAGGAGTCTTTTTATTTTGAATTTGATACCAGGGAGATAAGTAGAGGAAACATTAAAGAAAGATATGAAGCCTACAAGATAGCATCAGAAACAGGATGGATATCTAAAAATGAAATTAGATACCTAGAGGACTATGACAGCATCGAAGGACTTGATGTCATAACTTTAAATCTTGGAAATGTAGTGTTCGATACTACAACAGGACAATACTATACACCTAATACAAATTCAATCGTAGATATGCATAGCACCGGAGAAGGAGGTGGTACAGATGAAGGTGGAAGTTAGGAATGGAAAAATCGTAATAGATGGCTATGTCAATGCAGTAGAAAGAACATCCAAAGTCCTATGTGATACCAGAGGACAATTCGTAGAAAGAATTAGATCAGGAGTATTTCAAAGAGCTTTAGAAAAAGCAGAAAATGTTCTGGTTTTATTAAACCACGAAAGGGATAGAGAATTAGCTGATACCAAAAGTGGTAAAGCTAAATTATATGAAGACAACATTGGACTAAGAGCCATTGTAGAAGTCGAGGATCCAGAAGTAATACAGAAAGCCAAAGACAACAAATTAAGAGGTTGGTCATTTGGCTTTTTATGTAACAAAGAAGATAGAAAAGTCAATGATGATGGAATAGAAGAAAGAATCGTCAGAGATTTAGATCTTCTAGAAGTCTCAATTATAGATGATAGAAAATATCCGGCATACATCGGAACTAGCATTGAAATGAGAGATGACCAGGTAAAACTTATTGAATATCGTGGAGAAGAATCTCAAACGATAGATGTAAGACAGGAAACCAAAGAGGAGCCTGAACAACATGCCGATAAGGAAGTTGTCGAAATAGATTATTCAGATTATGAAGAAAGATTAAGAAAGATAAGAGAGGAGAAATAAAAAATGAATCTAAAAGCATTAACTGAACAAAGAGCTGAAAAGCAAACTGAAATGGAAACTTTACTAAATACAGTAAAGGCAGAAGAAAGAGCATTCACAGAAGATGAGAATGAATTATTTAAAAAACTAGAAAGTGAAATTGGTTTAATCAATGAAACAATCTCAGCCATTACAAAAGGAAGAGAGTTAACTGAAGAACCAGCACCAGAAGAAGCAGAAGAAGAAAAGAAGGAGGAAGAAGAAATGAAAGAAAATGAAGAAAGAGCTTTACAAGAAGAAAAAGCATTTGAAAGTTATATTAGAGGTGTAGTTCTAGAAGAAAGAGCAGATGTTAATTTAACAAAAGGAGATAATGGAGCAGTAATTCCAGTAACTATTGCTAAAAAGATTATCAAACAAGTTTATGATATCTGTCCTATTTTAGAAAAATCTACAAAATATAACATCAAAGGTAAATTAGAAATTCCATATTATTCTGAAACAGCAGATGCAAAAGTAAATATGGCATATGCTACAGAATTCAAATCATTAGAAAGCAATGTTGGTAAATTTGCTAGTATTGAATTAACTGGTCACTTAGCAGGAGCATTAGCTAAAATTTCTAAATCATTAGTAAATAATAGTGACTTCAATATCGTGAACGAAGTTATCAATATCATGTCTGAATCAATTGCATTATTCGTAGAAAACGAATTAATCAACGGAACAGACGGAAAAGTAACAGGATTAGACAAAGGAGTAAAATTAGTAGTTACAGCTGAAAGTGCAAATGCTATTACAGCAGATGAAATCATCAAAACAAAAAGAAAGGTAAAACAAAAATTCCAAAAGAATGCTGTATGGTTAATGTCACCAGAAACATTAACAGCAATTTCATTATTGAAAGATGCTAACGATAGATACTTACTTCAAGATGATATTACAAGTGACTTCGGATATACATTGTTAGGAAAACCTGTTTATGAAACAGATAACATGAAAGATATCGGAGTAGGAAATACAGCTATCTTCTATGGAGATTTATCAGGATTAGCTACTAAGTTCACAGAAGAAGTTGAAATGGAAGTTCTAAGAGAAAAATATGCTGACCAACATGCTATTGGTGTAGTAGCATGGATGGAATTCGATGCTAAAGTTGAAGATGCTCAAAAGATTTCTAAATTAGTTTGCCCAGGAACTGCTGAATAATGTTTACAGTATTAAAAAGTTTTAGTGGAAAAGTATCTGGCTCAAAAGGTCATGTTATTGAATTAAAAGATAAGGCAATAATCAGTGACCTTTTAAAAGCTGGTTACATAGAAGAATATACTGAAAAAAATAAAAATCAAGCAGAACTAAAAAAAGAGAATGAATCTCTAAAGAAAGAATTGGAAAAACTACAAACGGAAATCGAAGAGTTAAAAACTCAATTAGCAGAAGCTACAAAAGAAACTGAAAAGGATCCAGAAGCACCAACAGATCCAGATGATAATCAAAAAGATAAATAAGGTCATTAGTTGTTCAGGCAAGACCTCAGAAGAAGGAGGAAACTAATGAAAGTAAGTACAATAACAGAAAATGATATAGCCAACTATATCAGATTACAAGAAGTAGATGAAGCAGATAAGAAATTACTTACTGCTTTAATAACTATTGCTAAAAAATTTATAACAGAAAATACAGGAGTGAAGGATTTAGATGAATACGATGATTTTTTAATTGTCGTTTTTATTTTATGTCAAGACATGTATGACAATAGAACTTTATATGTAGATAAAAATAATTTAAATAAAGTTGTAGAAACCATACTTGGAATGCATTCCAGAAATAACATATGTTAAACCCAGGAGATTATAGTAAAAAAATATCAATATACAAAGTAGCTATAAAGGATGATAGTGCAGGATTTAAGAATCCAGAAGACACTCTCGTCCTAACTACTTGGGCTAAAGTAAAAACAACTAAAGGATTTACTTTAATAGCAAGTAATAGTGATTTTGAAAAAGCCTATACTAACTTCACAATTCGTTATCCAAAGACAGAAATAACCAGGGATATGATAATTGCATTTAACAATAAAAGATATACCATAGAATACTTGAATAACATTGATGAAGAAAATATCGAATTAGAAATTCAGGCAAAAGAGGTAACAAAATAGTGGCAGGGTTTAATGTTGAACTTCCTAATGAGCTAATAAAATCATTCCAGGAATTAGAAGCCAATACTGAAGAAATGCTAAGTGATATGACCAGAGCAGGAGCTGAGGTTGTGTATAAACAAGTTAAGTCAAACATGAAGTCTAGCTTTAAAAGTACAGAGTCATTAGAAAAAGGACTTAAGATTACAAAATCATATAGGACACCAAGTGATGATGGAATAAATACGAAAGTTGGATTTTATGGATACGATGAAGATGGAATACCAATTCCATTAAAGGCACTAGCCAGAGAGTATGGTACTAGCCGAGGGGAAAAGAAGAAACCATTCTTCAGAAAAGCATTCAGACAGGAATCAGCAATAACAAATGCTATGAAAAAAGCTCAGGAGAAATATATTAAATGAATGACTATGAATTAATAAAATCTATCTTCGATAATTTTATAGTAGAAGGTAAAAAGATACCGGCAGAGTTTATAACATACACCGGAAAAAGTAAAACATATATTACTTATGCTTTTACAGATGATGATCCTGCATTGTTTGCAGAAGACCAGGAAGTTGGAAGTGTAGCTTACATTGATATAGATATATTTAGTAATGGGAATTATTTAGCAATAGAAAAAAGAATAAAAGAAGTGATGAAGGAAAATAACTTCATAAGAACAGGTAGTAGCCCAGATATGTATGAAAACGATACAGGGTTATATCATAAAACTTTAGAATTTGCAAAAGAAAGGATGGAAATATAAATGGCAAGAATAGGTTTGAAAAATTTTAGATATGGAATCTTAGATGAGGAAACAGAAACATATGCTGAGGTTAAAACACCAGGAAAAGCTGTAGACTGTAAGGTTTCATTAGATCTAAATTCAGCAGAATTATATGCTGATGATGGATTAGCAGAAAGTGATTATTCATTCAAGAAAGGAACTGTATCAATTACAGTAGATGAAGATGATGACAAAACATATGCTGACTTAACAGGTCATGAAATATCAGAAGCCGGAGAAATTATTCGTAAAGATTCTGATGTTGCTCCATATGTTGGATTTGGAAGAATAATTACAAAAGTAATAAATGGAGTGTATAAGTATAAAGTAGAATTTTTAAGTAAAGTAAAATTCAAAGATGCACTTCCAGATGAAAAGACAAAGGGAGAAAGCTTAGAATTCACTACAACAACCCTAGAAGGCACAGTATTGAAATTAGAAGATGGAACATGGTCAAAGACACAAACATTCTCTACTTTCACAGAAGCCGTTGAGTATTTAGAAGGATTATTTAAAACAGCATAAGGTGGACAAAAATCCACCTTTAATATTTAGGAGGAAATATGAAAGACTATAAATTTGAATTTGAAATAGAAAATGAAAAATATGCATTAGTATTTAACTTGAATGTAATGGAAGCTATACAAAAGCAATATGGCACAGTACAGAAGTGGGGAAAACTTACTGATAATAAAGGTGGAAAAGAACCAAATGCAAAAGCCCTAATATTTGGCTTTACAGAAATGATAAATGAAGCCATAGAAATAGATAACGATGAAAAGGGCATTAATAAACCTTTGTTGACACAAAAACAAGTGGGTAGGCTAATAACACGAGTTGGAGTGCAAGAAACAGCTAAGAAGCTAAATAAAGCAATCACAGAGAGTGTTAAAGATGATCACCCAAAAAACATATAGTCCACGAGGAAGATGAGCCGATTGATTTCTCGTGGATTTTATTTACAGGAATAAATCTTCTAGGTCTGTCCCAAAAAGAGGTGGGAAGACTTACATATAGGAAATTTAGAAATCTCTATTATCATTACCAAAGATTTTATGATTTCAAACTAAGAAAAATTAGTTATGAAAAATTAGAAGAAATGGCAATTGAGGATGAGGAATGGTTATAAGAAGGAGGGATGTATATGGCTGGATCATTTGGAGGTACTGTTAAATTAACAGGAGAAAGTGAATACACTAAAGCTCTAAAGACAATTACAAGTAATCTGACAGTTATGGCTAGTGAAATGAAAGTCGTATCAAGTCAATTTGATAAGAATGATAAATCAGTTCAAGCCATAACTTCTCGAAATAATATTCTAAACAAAGAAATAGAAGAAGGTAACAAAAAGATATCTACATATAAATCTGCATTAGAAGACTTTAATAAACAACAAGACAAAAATGCAGTAGCAATGATGGATATGATGTTAAACCTGGAGAAAGAAAACAAAAAGCTAGAAGAATTAAAAAATAATACTTCCTCAACTTCAGATGAGATAAAAGCTCAAGAAAAAGTAGTTAATAATTTATCAACAGAATTAGCCAAAGCAGAATCTCAATATGAGAAGAATAAGATAACAATTAATAAGTATCAGAAGGAATTAAATCTAGCTCAGGCAGAAGTTAATAACTTAACTACAGAATTAAGTAATAACCAAAAAGAATTAGAAGATAATAGAAGCTCTTACCAAAAAATGAACGATACGATTGATGATCAAAAAACAAAGTTATCTACTTTAAGAGATAAATATGCATCAGTAGTATTAGAACAGGGTAAGAATTCAGCAGAAGCTAAAACATTAAAATCAGAAATTAAAAATCTAAGTGAAAATATCAAAGAAAATGAAACCAGAATGTCAAAAGCCACAAAGGAAATTGATGAATTTACACAATCAGAAAAAGAAGCTGGAACACAAACTTTGAAACTTGGAGATTTAATTAAAGCTAATCTAACAAGTGAAGCTATAATTGCTGGAGTAAAAGGATTAGCAAGTGCTATGGGAACCGTAGCCAAAGGAATTGTAGATCTAGGAAAACAAGCCATACAGAGTTATGCAGAATATGAACAATTAGTAGGTGGTGTAGAAACCTTATTTGGAGATAGTGCTGGAGCAGTTTCTGAATATGCTAACAATGCATATAAAACAGCAGGATTAAGTGCAAATGAGTACATGTCTACAGTAACAAGTTTCTCAGCAAGTCTACTACAGAGTCTTGATAATGACACAGCTCAATCTGCTAAGATAGCTGATATGGCAATAAGGGATATGTCAGACAATGCTAATAAGATGGGTACAGACATGTCACTAATCCAAAGTGCTTATCAGGGATTTGCAAAACAAAACTATACCATGCTTGATAACCTGAAACTTGGATATGGTGGAACCAAAACAGAAATGGAAAGGTTATTAGCAGATGCACAAAAAATAAGTGGAATAAAATATGACATAAGTAATTTAAGTGATGTATATGAAGCCATACATGTCATACAAACAGAGATGAAAATATCTGGATTATCATATGAAGAAGCAATGGCTAAAGTTGCAAGTGGAGAAATGACATTAGAAGAAGCTACAGAAGCTATGGGAACCACAGCCAAAGAAGCTACACAAACTATCAGTGGATCCGTTAGTGCAATGAAATCAGCTTGGTCAAATTTAATCACAGGAGTAGCAGATGAGAATGCTAACTTCGAGGGATTGATAACAAACTTCGTAGATAGTGTAATGATAATGGCAGAAAACATAGTTCCAAGAATAAGTATAGCCTTAGATGGAATCATAGAATTGGTATTAGGATTAGCAGATACACTATTACCAGAAATATTAAACATAGGAGTAGAATTAATACAAAAATTAATTACAGGAATAACAGGAAATATTGGAAGCCTGATGACAGGACTGAATCAAGTAATAAATACGATACTAAATGCATTGATAACAATGCTTCCACAAATCATATCAGCAGGAATTCAGATAATAGTATCTTTGATCCAGGGAATAGCAACATCATTACCAACACTAATTCCACAAATAATTGAATGTGTGATTTTAATGGCAACAACATTGCTAGATAACATTGGATTAATAATAGATGCAGGAATTCAATTGATAATTGGCTTAGCAGAAGGATTGATGAATGCACTTCCAGACCTGATAGATAAAATACCTGTAATAATTGATAAGTTAATTCAAGCAATCGTAGATAACTTACCAAAGATAATAGCAATGGGTATTGAATTAACAGTTAAATTAGCAGTAGGACTTGTGAAGGCAATTCCTAACTTAGTAAAACCTATACCAAAGATAATAACTTCGCTAGTAAAAGGAATAGCTGAGTACTATTCAAACATGATATCAAAAGGTAAAGAATTACTTGGAAAAATAAAAGATGGATTAGTAGAAGGAATCAAAAAAATTCCAGAAGTAGGTAAGAATTTAGTTCAGGGATTATGGAATGGAATAAATAATGCTAAAGATTGGGTAATTAAAAAAATAAAAGGATTTGGAGATTCGATTCTAAAAGGCATTAAATCATTCTTTGGAATAAATTCGCCTTCAAAATTATTTGAGGATCAAATAGGAAAAAATTTAGCATTAGGAATTGGAGAAGGGTTTACAGATGAAATGGATAGTGTAGCTACTGATATAGAAAATGCAATTCCTACAGACTTTGATTTAGGATTAAATACTAACATAAATCCAGTAGGAAGTATTGATAGTAATTTTAGTAAAGAAGTTTTAGTAGATGCATTTAAAGAAGCATTATCAGGAATGACATTTAAAGCATTTGATGAAACCTTTGGAGAATTAGTCATAGAAAATGTTGAAAAGGTGGTGTATTCATAATGGCATATATAGAATGGAAGGGAATTAGAAGTGATACTATACCAGGAGTATTGATATGTGAATT
>JAZNOG010000047.1:0-18002 GCA_045580645.1 Bacilli bacterium | reverse complement strand
TCCTAAATCATACATTTCTTGTAATTTGGTTTCATCTTTTTCAACTCTTTTTATAATTACATGTTTACTTGGTCTAATTACAAAAATCTCTTTTTTGTTTTCCATATCAATAATTTTTTCTACTGATTCATTGTAACTTTTATATCTATTATTTATAGCTTTTACTAATTTTGGATATTTAAAATATTTTGCTTTGGCAATTAATCCATTTGATTTTTTCTTTCTATATTCAATTGGTCTTGTAAGAATTACTATTATTTTATCATATCCCAATTCTTTGCACTTATCTATTGGAATACTATCAGATATTCCACCATCTAAATATTTATTACTATTTAATTCTACCATTTTTGAAACAAATGGCATTGCAGATGTAGCTCTTAAAATCTCCATTTGCTCTAATACACTTTCTAGTTTAACATATTCGGCTTTTCCTGTTTCTACATTAGTTATTGTTGCATAAAAATCTGTTTTTGACTTTTTATATGTTTCATCATCGAATATATCTAATTTGTAAGGTACTTCATAAAATGAAAAATCTTTATTAACTAAATTACCTGTTGTTAATAGTGAGTATAATCCCATATACCTTTTATCTTTAAGGAATTTTTTGTTATATCTTATTACTCTTCCTTTTTGTTTTGACAAATAGTTTACTCCAAATAAAACGCCTGCTGAAACTCCGACTATTCCATCTACTTCAATATTATTTCCCATTAATTCATCTAATACACCTGCTGTATATAATCCTCTCATTGCTCCACCTTCTAGCAATAACCCTATCTTCATACTTACTCCTTATTCATTGTTAAATTTTTTAATTTTTTATCAAACTCTGGAAAATCTTTCTTTAATACTATTGGTTTATTATCTTTATTAAGAAAACAATGCTTAGTTCTTCCTATTAAAACTATTTCATTTGTATTAGCATTCTTCATTGTATATTTTATTACTAGTTTTACTCCTTTAAATTCTTCTATTTCTACTTGTATTTCTATATTATCACCAAAAGTTGTTGACATTCTATAATCGCATTCTACTGCAATAACAGGTGATATAATTCCATCTTTCTCTAATTTATCATAACTAAATCCAATTTGTTCCAAAAAATCAATTCTTGCTTCTTCCATCCATCTTATATAATTTGAATGATGAGTTATTCCCATCTTATCTGTTTCATAATAATTAACTTTATGTATATACTTTTTCATGTTTTTCCTCCATTACAGCAATAATATCATAAAAGGAAGTAATTATCAATATAACTACTTCCTTCTACATAACTTTATGGTCTTAATCCCATTCCACCTTCAAGAGTAATGGTTTCTCCATTCATATATTTAAAATCAGGAGAAGCAAGTTGAACACACACTCTTCCAATTTCAAGTTCTGGATCTCCATAATGTCCCGCTGGTGGCATTTTTACATTTGCTTTAAATGCCTCTGGATATTCTTTTTCAAAATTTTCTAACTGTTTAGTATATGCAAGAGGACAAATCACATTAACATTAATATCATCTTTTCCCCATTCAGTAGCAGCTACACGAGATAATCCTCTAATAGCTTCTTTACTTGCTGCATATGAGCATTGACCATAATTGCCAAATAATCCTGCTCCTGATGCAAAATTAATGACACTTCCTTTTGTTTCTTTTAGAAAAGGATAACAGGCTTTCATGTAGTAAAAAACAGCATAAATTCCTGAATACATAGCCAGATTAAATTGTTCTGTTGAATGTTCTTGAATTGTTACTCCAGAAGCAGATGATTGAGCATTATTTATAAGCACATCTACCCTTCCAAAGTTTTTAATAGCTTCATCTACTACATATTTAGAAATAGCTTCATTATCGGAATTTTCCGAGATATCTGCTACTATCGGTAAAACTTTAATATTATATAAATGTTCTAGTTCTTCTTTTGCTTTATTTAGTTTTGAAAGATTTCTACCAGTTATAACCAAATTAGCTCCTTCTTTTGCATAAGCTGTCGCTATTCCATAACCTATAGATCCGCATCTACCATCAGACAAAACTGCATATCCTCCACCAGTTATAATTGCTGTTTTTCCTTTTAAAAAGTTCATATAAAATTTCTCCTTTTGCTTTATTAATTATTGATTATTTTTTATATATTCAACAACATCTCCTATAGTAACTATTTTTTCTGCTTCAGAATCATCAATTTCTATATCAAATTCTTCTTCTATACCCATTACTAATTCCACTATATCTAAAGAGTCTGCTGCTAAATCATCAACAAAAGTGGCTTCTTTTGTTACTTTTTCTTCATCTACTCCAAGTTGTTCTACGACTATAGCTTTAACTTTTTCAAAAATTTCTTGTTCGTTCATTATTATCTACACCCCCTTAAACTCCCATTATATTATATCCATTATCTGCATATATTACTTGACCAGTTATGCAGTTAGACATATCGCTTATTAAAAATGTTGAAACATCACCAACTTGTTTTGTTGTTACATTTTTGTGCAATGGTGCTTTTTCTTCAACTATTGTTAATGATGAAGAAAAGTCTTTTATTCCTTTTGCTGATAATGTTTTTATTGGTCCTGCTGAAATTGCATTTACTCTTATTCCATCTTTTCCTAAATTTTCTGCTAAATATCTTACACTTGTTTCTAATGCTGCTTTTGCAACTCCCATTACATTATAACCTGGCATTACTTTTGTAGAACCATGATATGTTAATGTAATTAAACTTGCATTTTCATTTAACATATCCAATTCTTTTGCTATTCTTGAAACTAAAACAAATGAATAGCTACTAACATCTACAGCATGAGCATATCCTTCTTTACTTGTATTTATAAAATCATGATGTAAATCTTCTGTGTTAGCATGTGCTATACAATGTACTATTCCGTCTAATTTTCCATTTTCTGATTTTATTTTTTCAAATGCTTCTTTAACTAATTTATCTTCAGAAGCTCCATTTAACACATAGGTTTTACTTCCTTCAAATTCAGAAACTAATTCTTCTATTTTTTCTTTATTATCTTCTCCCATATATGTAAAAATAAGTTTTGCCCCATTATCATAAGCAGATTTTGCAATTCCATAGGCAATACTCCATTTATTTCTTATACCCATTATTAGAATTTGTTTGTTCTTTAATAACATTTTTATTTCTACCTCCTATAATTTAATAAATTCTCCCATTTTTCTAAATTTCTGGTATCTATTTTCTATAATAGCATCTGCATCTAATTTTTTTATTTCTGTGATTGATTTATTTATTTCTTCTTTCAATGTATTTATTATTTTGTTAAAACTTTCTTTTTCATCGCCCTCTGGCTCTTCAATTATTTTATCAATTACTTTTAACTCATATAAATCTTCTGCTGTTAATTTCATTTTTTCTGCTGCTTCTTTATATCTGCTAGAGTCTTTCCATAAAATACTACTGTATCCTTCTGGAGATAGTATAGAATATATTGCATTTTCTAACATAATAACTTTATTTGCTACTCCTATTGCTAAAGCCCCTCCACTAGATCCTTCACCAATTATTATTGCAATTGTAGGAACTTTAAGTTTTGCCATTTCAAACATTGACTTTGCAATTGCTTCTCCTTGTCCTCTTTCTTCAGCTCCTATTCCTGGATAAGCTCCTTTTGTATCTATAAAAGTAATTACTGGTCTTCCGAATTTTTCTGCTTGTTTCATAAATCTTATGGCTTTTCTGTAGCTTTCAGGATTAGGCATACCAAAATTTCTTTCAATATTTTCTTTAGTTGTTCTTCCCTTTTGTTCTGCAATTATTGTAAAATTCTGATTTCCTAATCTAGCAAGACCACAACAAATTGCTTTGTCATCTTTAAAATTCCTATCTCCATGTAATTCAATAAACTCATCAAAAATCATATTTATATAATCAAGTGATGTTTTTCGTTTCGGATTTCTTGCAATTTCTACTTTTTCCCATGCAGTTATTTTCTTATTTGCCATCTTCATTACCCCCTTTATGGAGTTTTAATAACTGATAAATAGTTTCTTTTAAATCTTTTCTTTCAACTATCTTATCAATAAAGCCATGCTCTAGCAAAAATTCAGCTGTTTGAAAACCTTCTGGCAGTTCTTCTCCTATAGTTTGTTCTATTACTCTAGGTCCTGCAAACCCAATCATTGCTTTTGGTTCAGCTAAAATAATATCTCCTAAACTCGCAAAAGATGCTGTAACTCCACCATAAGTTGGATCTGTTAAAACTGATATATATAGTAATCCCTCTTTATCTAATTTTGTTAATGCAGCTGTTGTTTTAGCCATTTGCATCAAAGACATAATACCTTCTTGCATTCTCGCTCCTCCAGAAACAGAAAATATTATTAGCGGTAATCTTTTTTCTATTGATTGTTCAATTGCATAGGTTATTTTTTCACCAACAACTACTCCCATACTTCCCATTAAGAAGCCACTATCCATTACACAAATTACAACTTTTTCTCCATTTATATTACCTGTTCCACAAGATACTGCTTCTTCCAATCCTGTTTTTTCTCTTAAACTTTTTAATTTTTTAGGATAATCTTCTAATTCAAGAGGATTAGTTGTATCTAAACTTAAATCAAATCTTGTATATGTTCCTTCATCTATCATTAATTCTAATCTTCTGCCTATGTGCATTCTGAAATAATGCCCACAATTTGGACAGATATGTAAATTATCTCTAAGTGAATCTTTATATAAAATTTCTTTACAACTATCACATTTTATCCATTTACCAACAGGTATATCTACATTGGACTGTTTTTTATTTACTGCTTGTTCTCTTTTCTTTATTTTATCAACAATCATTTTTTACCTTTCTAAACAAATTTATTGTTTTAATTTATTTTTTATAAAAGATGTATCGAATTTTCCTCTTATAAAATTAGGATCTTTTATAATATCGAAAAGGAAATCTCTATTAGTTTCTATTCCTTCTATTACAACTTCTTCTAATGCTCTTTTCATTTTACTTATAGCTTCATTTCTTGTATTTCCAAAAGTAATAACTTTCGCAATCATAGAATCATAGTTAGGTGGAATAATGTATCCATCATAAATTGCAGAATCTATTCTTATTCCATTTCCACCTGGTAAGTGTAATCCTTCTATTTTGCCTGGACATGGCATAAAGTTTTTACTTGGATTTTCTGCATTTATTCTGCATTCTATAGAATGACCTTTAAATTCAATATCTTTTTGTTTGAATTTTAATTCTTCTCCTGCTGCAATCTTAATTTGTTCTTTTACTATATCAATTCCTGTTCTCATTTCAGTAATTGGATGTTCCACTTGAATTCTTGTATTCATTTCCATAAAGTAATAATTACCATTTTTATCTACTAAAAACTCTACTGTTCCGCAACTCGTATATTCTGCAATTTTAGCAACTTTAACTGCATCTCTTCCCATCTTATCTCTTATTTTATCATCTATAGCTGTAGATGGTGTTTCCTCTATTATTTTTTGATGATTTCTTTGAACCGAACAATCTCTTTCTCCTAAATGAACTACATTTCCATGCTCATCAGCTAAAATTTGTATTTCAACATGTCTTGGATTTTGTATAAATTTTTCTATGTATATCTCATCATCATTAAAAGCATTTTTTGCTTCTTGTTTTACTAATATATACGCATTTTTTAATTCTTCTTCATCATTTGCTATTCTGATACCTTTTCCACCACCGCCAGCTGCTGCTTTCAATATTACAGGATATTCAATTGTTTCTGCAATTTTAATTGCTTCATCTATATTCTTTATACTTCCTTCTGAACCAGGTATAACAGGTATTCCTGCTTTTTTCATCATTTTCTTTGCATTGGATTTATTACCTAATAAATTTATTACATCTGATCTTGGACCTATAAATTTGATATTAGATTCTTCACATATTTTTGCAAAATGAGAATTCTCCGCTAAAAAACCAAAACCTGGATGTATGCTATCAGCTTTTGTTATATTTAATGCTTCTAAAATATTTCTTATATTCAAGTAACTTTTGCTTGATGCAGCAGGACCTACACATATTGCTTCATCTGCTAAGCGAGTATGCAAAGCATCTTTATCTGCCTCTGAATATATTGCTACAGTTTTTATATTCATTTCCTTACAAGCTCTTATTATTCTTACTGCTATTTCTCCACGATTTGCAATTAATATTTTATTCATTGTATTTCTCCTTTCAGTTTTTACACAACTGCAAATGTAAATTCTCCTTTAGCTGCTAACTTTCCATCTACTGTTGCTATTCCTTCTCCAATACCAATAGGTCCTTTTCTTTTTATTATATTTACTTCTAATTTTAGCCTATCTCCTGGAACTACTTGTTTTTTAAATTTCATTTTATCTATACCACCAAATAAAGCATTTTTTCCCTTATTTTCATCCATTGATAAAATTGCAACCGCTCCTGTTTGAGCAAGTGCTTCACAAATTAATACTCCAGGCATTATTGGATTACCAGGAAAATGTCCTTTAAAATACCATTCATTTTTGTCTACATTTTTATATGCTATTGCACTTTCTCCAGGTATATAATTTTCAACTTCATCTACCATCAAAAAAGGATCTCTTTGTGGTATAATTTCCTTTATTTGCTCTTTATTTAACACTTTTTCATCTCTCCTATTTTTCTATTTCAAATAATGGAGTTCCATATTCTACTGTTTCTCCATCTTTTACAAAAGTTTTTACTATTTTCCCTGTAAATTCACTTTCTATTTCATTCATTAGCTTCATCGCTTCAATTATACAAAGTGTATCTCCTGTTTTTACAGATGTCCCAACTTCTACATAAGCATTTTTATCAGGTGCTGGTTTTGCATAAAAAGTTCCAACCATAGGAGATTTTACAATATTTGAATCACTCTTTATCTCTATCTCTTTTTTTTCTTCAATACTTGTAGTTTCTACAACTTTATTTGTTGTTGTATTATTAACTACTACATTTTCTTTTTTCATACTTAATTTAGTTCCATCTGGGAATTCTATATCAATATTTGTTAGTTTAGAATTGCCCATATCATCCATTAATTGTTTTATTTTTTCATATTCCATTTTTTAATAGCCTCCTATCTTTTAAGAGATTTTTTTCATTACTATACAAGCATTGTGTCCACCAAATCCTAAAGAATTTGACATTACAATTTTCAAATCTGCTTTTCTAGGTTCGTTTGGTACTATATCTAAATCACATTCTTCATCTTTCTCTTTGTAATTTATTGTTGGTGGAACTATTCCTTTTTCTAATGCTTTTACACAATATATTGCTTCAACTGCTCCTGCTGCACCAAGTAAATGACCTGTGTTTCCTTTTGTTGAGCTAACCATTACTTTCTTACTTACATCCCCTAAAGCTGTTTTTATTGCCATTGTTTCAGTTAAGTCATTTAAGTGTGTTGAAGTTCCATGAGCATTTATATAGTCTATATCTTCAGCTTTTATATTGGCATCTTTTATTGCTCTTATCATTGCCTTTGCTCCACCTTCTCCATCAGGACAGGGAGATGTTATATGGTAAGCATCTGTTGAAGAGCCGAATCCAATAACTTCTGCATAAATTTTAGCTCCTCTTTTAACTGCATGTTCATATTCTTCAAGAACAATTGCACCAGAACCTTCACCCATTACAAATCCACTTCTTTCTTTATCAAATGGAATACTGGCTCTATTTTTATCAGTAGAATTTGATAATGCTTTCATATTTTCAAATCCTGCAATTCCCATTCCACAAATGGAAGCCTCTGTTCCTCCTGCTACAATTACATCTTCATATCCTTGTTTAATTGTTTTATATGCTTCTCCAATTGCGTGTGTAGCAGATGCACATGCTGTTACAACTACCATTGATTCACCTTTAAAACCAAATTCTATTGAAATATTTCCAGCTGGCATATTAACTATAGACATTGGTATAAACATTGGCGAAACTCTGTTATTTCCTTTCAAACAATTTACTTCACATTGTTCTTGAATAGTATTAAGCCCACCTATTCCTGTTGCCAAAAATACACCTACTCTATCATAATCTGTATTTTCTTTTGTTATTCCACTATCGGATACTGCTTCTCTTGCTGCAATTATTGCAAATTGAGAAGAACGGTCAAACCTTTTAGCTTGTTTTGGTTCAAAATAATCTAATGGATTATATTCTTTTACTTCACCTGCTAAACTTGTTTTAAAATTAGTTGTATCCATTAATGTAATATTATCAATACCACATTTTTTGTTTTCAATTGATTCCCAATTTTCATTTATATTTTTTCCTATTGGAGTTATTGCTCCAAGACCTGTTATTACTACTCTCTTTTCCATTTTTCTCTCCTTTACATTAACATTCCGCCATCTATGTTTATCACCTGTCCTGTTATGTATGAACTATCTTCTGATGCTAAAAATTTAACTACATTTGCAACATCTTCTGCTTTTCCCATTCTATTTAATGGAATTTGTTTGCTGATTGCTTCTTTAACTTCATCTTTTAGTACATCTGTCATATTTGTTTCAATAAAACCAGGTGCAACCGCATTTACTAATATATTTCTTGAAGCAATCTCTTTTGCTAAACTTTTTGTAAATCCTATTATTCCTGCTTTTGATGCTGAATAGTTTGTTTGCCCTGCATTTCCTGATACTCCAACAACTGAAGATATATTTATAATTCTTCCGCATCTTGCTTTCATCATATATGGAATAACATTTTTTGTTACATTAAATGTTCCAACTAAATTAACATCAATTACACTTTCAAAATCTTCTTTTTTCATTCTCATCAATAATGTATCTTTTGTAATTCCTGCATTATTAACCAAAACATCTATTTTCCCATATTCGTTTATTATTTCTTTTACAAATCTTTCACAATCTTCAAAACTAGAAACATCTCCTTGAACTGCAAAACATTTTACACCATTTTCTTCTATTTCTTTTTTAGTATTTTCTAAATCTTCATTTTCCTTTCTGTAATTTATTGCAACATCATATCCTTCTTTGGCAAATGTTATTGCAATTTGCTTTCCTATTCCTCTTGTAGCACCTGTAATGAAAACTACTTTATCCATTATTCTTCCTCCTTAATACTTTTTATTGTTTCTTCTAAATTAGAAACATTGTTTATATTTAATATTTTTATTTTTTTATCAGTAGGAATTCTCTTTAAGAAACCTGATAATGTCTTTCCTGGTCCAATTTCAACAAATGTATCAATTCCTGCTTCTATCATATTTTCTAATGATTTTGAAAATCTTACAGGACTTACTATATGTTTTGCTAAAATCTCTTTTATATCTTCTGTATCTTTGTACTCTGTTCCATCAATATTTTTAATTACTTTTGATTTAAACTCATTTATTGTAATGTATTCAAGTTCTTTTCTTAAAGCATTTGAAGCATCTATTAATTTCTCCGTATGGAATGGTCCTGCTGTTTTTAATACCACAACCTTCTTTGCTCCCATTTCTTTTGCAATTTGCTCTGCTTCTAATACTGCTTCTTTTTCTCCAGAAATTGCAATTTGACCTACTGAATTATAATTAGCAGGAACAACAAATCCAGAATTAACTTTTTTACACACCTCTACTACTTGTTCTTCTTTCATTCCTAAAATAGCAGCCATTTGCCAATCACCTTTTGGCAAAAGTTCTTGCATAAATTCCCCTCTTTTTTGAACAAGTTTTATACCTTCTTCAAAAGATATTACTTCACTATTAATTAGTGCTGAATATTCTCCTAAACTTAGACCTGCTGCTATTTCGCAAGTTATATGATTTTCTTTTAAGATTTCAAGTATTGCTAGACTCATAGTTAATATTGCAAGTTGCGTATTTTTTGTTTCATTTAATCTTTCTTCTGGTCCTTCAAAAGAAATATTTGCTATATTAATTCCTGTTATTTCTTCAACTCTCTTGTAGATTCTCTTTACTGATTCATATTTTTCGTATATATCTTTTCCCATTCCAATACTTTGAGATCCTTGACCTGGAAATAAAAATCCTATTTTCATATCTATTTTTCAATCCTTTCTAATATATATTTCTCAAATTTATTACAAAATTTTGCAATAAATTCTTGTGCATCTATTTCTAATTCAAATTCTTTTTTTATTGAAGTTGCAATATCTTTAATATCATCTGTAAATCGCATTTTTACAGTATTAATTCCTATTCCTACAACTAAATATTTTACTTGTTCTGAAACTAATTTTGTTTCAGTTAATATTCCTCCAATTTTTTTACCATGATATATTAAATCATTTGGTTTTTTTATTTCTAATTCTATTTTGTATTCATCTTTTAAAATATTAAGTATTATTTTTGCTATATCAGTAGTTAATCCTTCTATTTTATTTATATTACAATTTGGTTCTATTAAAAAGGAAAATGCTATGTTTTTTTCTTCATCTGTATGCCATACTCTTCCATGTGTTCCTCTGCCACACTCTTGAATATCTGCTATAACTAAAGTACCATTATTTATATTTCCTTTTTTGAGCCTTCTCCAGATTTCATCTTGTGTTGAGTCTATTCTTTTATAAAAAATACTATTTCGCCCTAAAAAATTAGTTGTTAGATTTTTCAATTGCATCTAAATTTGCCTGCCTTTTTATTTTATTTGTTGTAGTTTTTATCAATTCTTTTTCCGTTATTAGAACTCCTCTGATTGCCTTGTACTGTGGCATTGTTTGGTTTATTTCTTTTATTTTATTTGATAACACTTTATATATTTCATCATCAGTTTTAACCTTATATACTTCTTCGACAATTTCTCTGTCAAATACTAATTGAACATTAATCTTTATATCATCTTTATCATCAGATTGTTGCTTTCCGAATATAAATGATTCCTTTACACCTTCAATTTTGTTTACTAAGTTTTCCATTTCTTCTGGAAATATATTTTTACCATTTTTTAATACAATTACACTTTTCTTTCTTCCACAAATATATATATAACCTTCTTCATCAATTTTTGCTAAATCTCCTGTATAGAACCACCCATCTTTTAAAACCTCATTTGTTGCTTCTTTATTTTCAAAATATCCTAGCATTACACTTGGTCCTTTTACTACAAGTTCTCCTATACCTTCTTCATTTTTATCTTCAATTTTCACTTCCACACTTGGAACTGCTTTTCCAATAGAACCTATTCTATGATATTTATTATTTCCAATTCCTACTACAGGAGATGTTTCTGTTAATCCATAGCCTTGCACTATATTTATACCTAATAATCTATATTTTTCTTCTATTTTAGGATCTAATTTAGCTGCCCCACTTATAAAAAGTTTAATTCTTCCTCCAAGCATATCGTGAATATCTTTAAATATTATTCTTTTTTCTTTCATAGAAGCATTTCTGTATTTTTCTTCTTTTTCTAATACTTCTTCAAGTTTGCCTTCTTTTTCTAGTTGTTTTCTTATCATATTAAATATTCCTTCATATAAACTTGGAACACAAGCCATAACAGAAACATTATATTCTTTTAAATTTTTAACAATATGCCTTATCCCATCACAAAATACAGTTTCTGCTCCTTTGTATAATCCAAACAAGAAACCCACCGTACATTCAAAAACATGGTGTACTGGCAAAACAGAAAGCAATGTATCATTAGAATTTACATCAAGAATACTTGCTATATCCATTAAATTTGAACATATATTTTTGTGTGAAAGACTAACCACCTTAGATGCTGATGTTGTCCCTGATGTAAATAGCATTATGCTCATTTCTTCAGAGTTAATCTTGCTATCTATAAATTCTCTATTACCTTCTTCTAATAACATCTTACCTTTTTTTATCAATTCTTCTTGAGAATATATACCTTCACTATGTTCACATATATCCATTGAAATTAAATGTTTCAATTTGTTTTTTCCACTATATTTAATTTTCTTTATTACCTCTTCATATTTATTTGTATAAAATATAGCTTCTACTTCTGATCTTTCTATTAATGACTCCAATTCATTTGATGGTAACGATTTATCTAATGGAACTACTATTCCTGTTCCACAAACTACTGATAAATACGCTATTTCCCATTCATATCTATTTTGACCTATTACTGCTATTCTTTTTCCCTTCAAACCTAAATCTATTAGTGCTGTTCCTAGACAATCTACCATATCTCTTACTTCTTCATGGGTAATTGTCTTATATTGGTTATCTTGTATCCTAATTTTATATGCTGTTTTTTTAGCATATATATTTCTTGTTTTATTAAGCATCTCTTTTAAATTTTTTATTTCTATATAATCATATAATCTTTCACTCATATTAAAAAGCTCCTCATCTCTAAGTTCTTTCTGCTTCATTTCCTATTTTGCTATTATGAATTCTAACACAATATCTCCTTAATGTCTTTAGACTGAGAGGTCAGTATAATGTATTTTCAGGCTTTTAAAATAAAAATTTTTTTTAAACCATAAAAAAAGAATAGACATATATCTATTCTTTACTAATTCCTTTTATTACTGTATTTATAAATCCGTTATATACTTTTTCAACATCTACATCTTTATTCTTTTTTAAACGATATATAAGACTTGAACATGTTACTCCAAAAATTCCAGAAGCCAGAGCTTCAACATCACCTTCATAAAATTCCCCTCTATCAATTCCTTCTTGAATTATTCCTTCAATTACCTTAATATATTTAAACACAGCTTTTTTACACTTAATGTTTTTTGTTTCGCTTCCCCATATTTGAGAAAAAACAACATTTAGGAATTCTTCATATCTGACAGTTACTTTTACTTGTATTAAAATTACAGCTTTAATTTTTTCCAATGCTGTTGTGCAGTTTCTTGTTTTTATTTCTATATTATTTTTTAATAAATTCATTCCTTCTTCTAATAATAAATCCAGTATATCTTCTTTTTTTGAAAAGTGATAATATAACGAACCCTTTGCTACTCCTGCAACTGCTGTAATTTCTTCAACACTTGCATTGTCATATCCTTTTTCTGAAAATATTTTTACTGCTGTATTAAAAATTCTTCTTTTTGTTTTATTCATAGGCATCACTCCATAATTTTTTTATCCCCTATAACTTACTTATACTATATTTTCCTTTAAACACCTGCTAATTCTTCCATTAGATCATGAACCGTCATTAATTCTTTTACCTTATCTACATTACTACCACAAAAAATCAATCCTTCTTTTAGATTTCCCTTTACACTATTAATTAGAGCTTTTGTTATGCAATATGGTGTATTTTTTATATCACATGTTTTTATACATTTATAGCATTTTGTTATTTTACTTTTTTCATTTTCTGTAGATTTTATAAATTCATTATATAATGCTCTTCCTGGCATTCCAACAGGACTGCTTATTATTTTTATATCTTCTTCTTTAGCATTTATATATGCTTCTTTAAATTCATTAGAAGCATCACATTCATAAGTAGTAACAAATCTTGTTGCCATTTGTACTCCATCAGCACCTATTTCTAAAAATTTATTTATATCTTTATTATCCCAAATACCTCCTGCTGCAATTACTGGAATTTCCTTTTGATATTCTTTTTCTACTTCTTTTACATATTCCACAACTTCTTTTGTTATGTCCTCTAAATTACTAGTTTCTAGTTCTTCTTTCTTAAATCCTAAATGTCCTCCTGCTTTTGGACCTTCTATAACAATCATATCTGGTACATAATTATATTTTTTTATCCAATGCTTTACGATCAATTGACAACATCTTAGAGATGATACTATTGGTGCAATTTTTGTATTAGAATTCTTTACAAATTCAGGCAAATCCTTTGGAATTCCTGCTCCTGATATTATTAAATCAATTTTTTGTTTTACACATTCTTTTACAATTTCAGCATAATTTTGTAATGCGACCATTACATTAACTCCTAATATCTTATCACTACCTGCAATTTCTCTTGCTTTTTTTATTTCACTCCCTATAGCTCTTAAATTCGCTGCTAATGGATTCATATTAAAATCTGGTTCTTGGTATCCTATATCAGCTGTGGATATTACACCTATTCCACCTTCTTTACTTACATTCCCTGCTAGTTTATGTAGTGATACTCCTACACCCATTCCACCTTGAATTATAGGATATTTTGATTTTTTATTCCCAATTTTTATACCTTGCATATTTTTTCCTCCTTAGAATTTGAATATATCATTTTCTTAATAACAATGTCAATAAACGATGCGGTCAGATTTCTTTCAATCCATACAAAAAAGTCATCCTCAAAGATGACTTTTTACAAAATCTATTATATACTTTGTCCTATTGTTTGCAATTTTAATTCTTCAATTTTACTAGCAATTTTATTTTTTACTAATTCTGCAATCTCGTGTGTTTTTAGATTTTTATATTCTTCAAAAAGAATCGGCTTTAAGTAATGTACTTGTGTTTTCATTTTTCCAATTTTCCAGCTATTATATGGTTTATATGAATCTATTAAAACTACTGGTATAATCGGTACTTTTGATTTCAAGCAAATCTTAAAACATCCAGATTTAAACTCAAGCAATTTGTTTTTCTGCTTACTGTCATATCTTCCTTCAGGAAATAATATATATATCCTTCCATTTTCTACCTCTTTTGCAACTTCATTAATAATTTTCATAGCTTGTCGATTGTTGTTTTTGTCTAATCGTTTAGCTTCTAATACATCAACAATTTGTTTTATAAAAATAGCATTTGATTTTTTTACATCCATTACGAATGAACAAGGTTTTTTATGAACAGAAAAGATTCCATAAACATCATATTTTCCTTGATGATTTGGATACATCATATATCCACCCTCTTTTGGTAAATTTTCTTCACCATATACTTCAGTTTTTATGCGTCCTGTTTTTTGCATAACATTAGAAATGTATTGAACATATCTATATTTTGTTTCTTCAGTATATTCTTCAGGGCGACTCTTTGATAGTTTAATCAAATCTTTCATCGTTTTTACTGCTTCTGGTATTCTAAAAATATTTCTAACTATTGTATAATAATATCTCCACATTTATTTTCTCCTTTAAATTCATTTTTATTCTTCTTTTACTGCTATCATAATTTCATTAGGTTGTACTGTCATATTTGCATTTTTATATGTAAATTTTGCACCTGTGAAATATACACTATATCCTTTATTTTCAAAATAATTTTTATTTATTTCCAAAAATTTGTCTAAATCATTTTCCGACAAATTATTCTTCACTCTTAATTCGTAAAATGTATATCTAATATAATTTATATCACTTGTTTCTGCTAGTTTATTATTTATATAATTTATTACAAATGAATCTGTCATTTTCCCACTCCTATCATACGATTTACATTATATCATATCATTTATTTTTTGTCGTTGTTTTTTCATAAAAAAATAGTGATATTCCCTATATTTTATAAATACAAAACTTTGTTTTTATTATTTTGCAAAATAAAAAGAGTAGGTACTTACCATTTCTGATAAGTACCTACAAATTATCTTTAATTGTCTTTTTTATCTATTTTCTTAACTATATCTTTTTTTGTTATCTGCTTTCTTTTATCTACAGTTATTCCATAAGCATTTACTACCTCTGCAAAATACTTATTTCCTTTTATCTCTAAAATTGTCGCTCTATTACCATTATTCAATTCTACTACATCAAATATTTTTATTCTCATACATTTACTTTTCCTTTCGTATTTTATTTTTTAATACATTGGTGTTCCATAACCTAAAATCACACTACTGTCAATGCTATATTCTTTTTGCCTACAAGTATCTCCATTAGAATTTCCCTCTATTGTATATACTTTTCCATTTGCTACTTTCTCAACAATTCCTACATGATCTGCTTTTTCATCATTGCTATCTGACCAGTCAAAAAATATAATATCTCCGTGCTTTTGGAATATGTCCTCCATTTTTCCAAAGTCCACAAGTTTTAAACCAGGATACACCCTCGCTTTCACACCCTGCAAATTTAGGAATAATCCCAGCCTCTATGTAACCACACTCATTTGCACACCAACTTACAAAACATGCACACCATTCTACTCTGCTTTGAAATCCATACCAACTCCAGAAAGGTTGTCCTCCTACATTTCCAACTTGTTGTAACGCAACATTTACAATATCGTTACTTCCAACTGATGAGCCATATATAACACTTGTCCACATACTTGCATATTTTTCATTTATTAGTTCAGCAAGTTGTTCCCTTTGTTTTGCATTAAAATTATATTTATCTGCCATTTCAATAGCAGTTTTTCCATTTACTACAATATGTAATTTAACTTTTGTTACAGTAATATGTTTAGTTGAAGTTAAACCTATTTTTATTTCTTCATGAGTTTCTTCTTCTTTTGTAAAAGTTACTTCATTCATTTCCCAAAATATTTCTTTTAATAGATTAACTTTATTATCATTTAAAGTTATTACATCTGCTCCATCATTGCCCTCACTTATTTTTACTGTATAAACTGCTAAAATATCTTTCCACTCTGCTTTATTTGAACTTATATCATATTCATCATAAGGATTTTCTTGTTGAATTTGTGTTATTTTATTCATAAATTCAATATTTAAATCTGATATTACTTGATTCATTGTTACAACTTGTTGCGTTCCATTTATCGTTATTGTACTTCCTGTATCTTCACTCGCAAAAAATATTCCAAAAACAGAACTGCACAACATTGCAATTAAGCATATTATAATAATAATTACTACAACAACCCAACCTCCTGCAATTAAAAAAGCTATTAAAGCCTTTGTTGCAAGTAAAATCGCTTTTATTGCTGCAATACTTGCTTTTATTCCTAATTTTATTGTTCTTACAGTTTGTTTTGCCGTAACTTTTGCTATTTGAAATGCTTTTTTTGCTCCTTTTGCCGCTTCTTTAGTAGTTTTTGTTGCTACTTTTACTGTTTGTTTTATAGTTTTAGGTGTGTTTTTTATTATCTTTTTTGATTTTTCTGTAGTTCCTTTTATTGTTTTTATATTTTTCTTTATATCTTTAGAATTTATTTTTTTCTTTATAGTTCTATTTTCAATTTTCTTCTTTATCTTTTGACTAGCATTTTGTATATTCTCTGTTGTTTCTTTAAAAGCCTTTTTTCCATATTGGTCAAACTTTTCTACACTTCTACGAGAAATTGTATTTGCATTTTGTGATATTTTATCTCCACCATATTCAGCTTGTGAGTTTTCTTCATCATTGCTATAACTTGCTCTATCTTTCAAATTCACTATATTGTCTTTTACTTTTTGAGTGTAAATTTTTGCTTTGTCTAGTTTCTTTATTGTTCCAACTTCTTTATGTTTTATTTTTATATCTGCCAAACTACCACCTCCTACAAAATTTCTTTTGCAACAACTACTAATCTTCCGTTTTCTTGTGAATATTCGCAAGTAGATAAAGTAATTAACTTTTCTCCATAATTGATATTTTTTTCAATATGATAAAAAGAAAGTTCTCTACATTTATTTACAAATGTTTCAAACTCTCTTTCATTGTTAAAATTGCTATATTTATAATATTTAAAACCAGTATATGCAACAGTTTTAAAAACTGCTATAATTTCATATTCTTTCTTCTCGTTCATAGTATAAAATTTAATATACTTATGATTTTTATAATATTCTTCTTTTTTATAATGTTCTAATTCTCCAAACATTTTTGAATTATTTATATGATGTCCATAGATAATTAGATTATCACTACTTTGAATATCACAATTCTCTGATAAAAATGGTGTTCCCCATTGTGAATATTCTTTATAAAAATTTCTTCTTAAATAATAATTCGGTGTATTTTTTGTCTGCATTACAGGGTAATTGATATTAGTATTATCTATTTTTAACCACCCAACAATATCATTATTGACATTATATAGTTCTTGCATATTTATTTCTTGTTGTTCTTCGTTTTCTTCTTTATTCTCTTTTTCTTTTGCAACTTCTATAATTTCTTCATATATATTTTCTTGTATCTTATCGTCTTTTGTGTTTTTATAAATATAATAACT
>JAZNOG010000046.1:0-3265 GCA_045580645.1 Bacilli bacterium | reverse complement strand
TTTCTTCTTTTTTATCAATAAAAAATAGAAAAGATAAAACTTTTCTATTTAACAACAATATTTACTATTCTATTTGGAATTACTATTACTTTAACAATTTCTTTATTATCCAAATGTTTCTTTACATTTTCTTCATTAAATGCAAGTTCCTTAATTACTTCTTCCTTTTCATCTTTTTCAACTTCAATTGTTCCTCTTAATTTTCCATTTACTTGAATAGCAAGAGAAATCTTTTGATCAATTGTTTTTTCGTCATCATATGTTAACCATTCAGATTTACAAAGCATATCTCCTAAATTATTTCTTTCATTTAGTTCTTCAGTAATATGTGGTGCAATTGGATTTAATAAAAGTAATAATGCCCTATAATCATCTTTTGTTATTGTTTCTTGCTTTTCATAAAAACTAGTTAATATCATTAACGCTGAAACAGCTGTATTATATTTCATATTTTCGATATCATGTGTAACTTTCTTTATTGTTTTATTAACAATAACATCATCTGTATAACCATTTTTATCATTTAATTTATTTTGTAATCTTACTACTTTATCAATAAATCTTTTACATCCTTTTAATGAATCTGTGCTCCATGCTGCATCTTTTTCATAATCTCCAATAAACATTTCATATGTTCTTAATGTATCAGCACCAAACTCATTTACTATATCATCTGGATTTACAACATTTCCTTTACTCTTACTCATTTTTTCATTATTAGAACCTAAAATCATACCATGTGAAACCCTTATATCAATTGGTTCACTATTTGGAACAAGTCCTATATTATGTAAAAATTGATTCCAAAATCTTGCATAAAGTAAATGTCTTGTAGTGTGTTCCATACCACCATTATACCAATCAACTTTTCCCCAATATTTTAAAGCATCTAAACTTGCAAATTCTTTATCATTATGAGCATCCATATATCTTAAGAAATACCAAGATGATCCAGCCCAGTTAGGCATTGTATCAGTTTCACGTCTAGCATGACCTTTACATTTCGGACAAGTAGTATTTACCCAAGATTCTATTTTTGCAAGTGGACTTTCCCCATCATCAGTTACTTCATATTCTGTAACTTCTGGAAGAGTTACAGGAAGATCTTCATAAGGAACAGGAACCCATCCACATTTTTCACAGTATACTAAAGGTATTGGTTCTCCCCAAAATCTTTGTCTAGAAAATACCCAATCTTGTAAACGATAATTTACTTTTTCATTACCAAGATTATTTTCTTTTAAATATTCTAGCATCTTCTTAATTGCGTCTTCCTTATTTAATCCATTTAAGAATGAAGAATTAATATGAATACCATCTAAAGTATATGCTTCTTTTGAAATATCTCCACCTTCTATAACCGGAATTATTTCTATATCAAATTTTTTAGCAAACTCATAATCTCTTTCATCATGCGCTGGAACAGCCATAATTGCACCAGTTCCATAACCCATCATTACATAATCTGAAATCCAAATTTCAACATCTTTACCACTTAATGGATTTATCGCAGCAATACCATTTAATTTAACACCACTTTTTTCTTTATTAAGTTCAGTTCTTTCAAAAGTTGTTTTTTCTTTTGCAAGTCTTTGATATTCCTTTACCTCTTCCATATTAGAAATTTTATCTTTTAAAGATTCAAGTATTGGATGTTCTGGCGCCAAAACCATGAAAGTTGCACCAAATATAGTATCACATCTTGTAGTATAAACTTTTATTTTTTCATTTGTATCTTTAACATCAAAATAAATTTCTGCACCAATACTTTTTCCTATCCAATTAATTTGACCTAACTTTATTCTACTTGCAAAATGTGTATCATCTAAACCTTCAATTAAGCTTTCAGCATAATCACTCATTTTTAGCATCCATTGTTCTTTTTCTTTTTGAACAACTTTACTTCCACATCTTTCACAAACTCCACCCGAAGAATCTTCATTTGATAAACCTGTTTTACAAGTTGGACACCAATTTATATCTTTTCTTGCCTTATATGCCATACCATGTTCATAAAATTTTAAAAATTGCCATTGTGTCCATTTATAATAATCTTCATCAGTAGTAGAAAATTCTCTACTCCAATCAAAAGATATTCCTAAAGACTCTATTTGCCCTTTAAATGTTTTTATATTTTCCTTAACTGCAACCTTAGGATGAATATGATTTTTTATTGCATATTGTTCAGCGGGCGCACCGAATGCATCCCATCCCATAGGAAATAATACGTTATATCCTTTCATACGCATCATTCTAGCATAAGCATCAAGAGCCGTATAACTTCTAACATGACCTACGTGAAGACCACTTCCTGATGGATATGGAAATTCTACTAAAATATAATATTTTTCCTTATCACTATTATTACTGGCTTCAAACACCTTTTTATTTTGCCATATATTTTGCCACTTTGTTTCTATTTCCTTAAAATCAAACATTTCTAATCATTCCCTTCTTCTTATAATATAATCCTAAAAGCTTATAAAAAACATACATTAAAACAGTGCATACAGGAATAGCAAGTAATAATTTCAACATTAATTTATCTGTTATTTCTACAATTAACAATGTAAATGCTATTACTAATCCGTTTACAATAGAAAGTTTTTTTAATATACTTTTATAACTTATCTTTTTTATATCTATTTTATTAAGTTTTATAAATAAACTAAGTTCTGGCGGTAATTTCTTTTTTATAACTTTTTCATCCTTTTTAACTATAAAAATTCTATAGTATAAAAATATAAGAAAAAACGATACTATAAATTCTAATAAATATAAAATAATACTTCTCATAAATACCTCCAAATACATGCTTATTATAATACAAAACAATCATTCTTTTCAAGAAATATTAAAAAAACTATGAATAATATCATAATTTTTCTATTTCTTCTTCTGTTAAACCTGTTATTTCACTAATTATGGTTATATCCATATTTTTGTTTAACATATTTTTGGCTATTTCAATTTTATTTTGTTCTATACCTTGTTCTATGCCTTGTTCTATGCCTTGTTCTATACCTATATTAATACCTCGTTCTATTCCTATTTCAATACCCAGTTCAACACCATCAGTTCTTGCATTATCTATCATTGTATTTTTAAGCATCTCATCATGTAACTCTTTATCATATAATCCTATTATTTCATCATCTCTTGAAGCATTTGTTGCATCTTTTACATATTCTTCCATTATTTTGTTACCCTCCTTTAAGTTATTTAACATATTATTATCTGTTTCATTAAACACTAATAATAATTT
>JAZNOG010000045.1:0-6811 GCA_045580645.1 Bacilli bacterium | reverse complement strand
CAATATTAAGTTTTTTTAAATTCTCTTCTTTATAATTTTCTCCAGAAAGAAATAATCTTTTTATTCCTTCAAAATCTAATTTATTACTATTAGAACAATTTGCACCTAAAAATATATTAATACGATGTGAATAATTATTTATAACTTCACTTGTATCTATTTCGGATATAAATTTATCTATGTGAACTTGATCATAATATAATGGTGATACCACATAATCCTGTGGATAATAAGCTGTAAAAAAATGACTTAATATTTCTTCACTCGATAATTGAATTTTATTATTTTGTTGTTCCATATTTTTCATATATAATTTTCCTTTCTTTAAATATAATGCTTTTTATTTTAATATACGAACTTTAGTTTGTCAAGATTTAAAAAAAGACTTTTGACAAGTCTTTCATTTTCTTATGGCGTCCCCGATTGGAATCGAACCAACGACCTATTGCTTAGGAGGCAATTGCTCTATCCTACTGAGCTACGAGGACACAAAATATATTTATATTATACTACAAAATTATTAGTTTTCAAGTATTTGGTTATAATCAAAAAAATTAGTTTTAAACTAATTTTTATTTTTACTTTTAAATCTTATAATTACTACAATAAATAATAATGACCCAAACATAAGATACAAATATGTTTTAATATTGTCTGAGGTATCTGGATTTTGAGAAATTGTTTGACTTAAATATTCAGTTTTCGGATAAGCAGATACATCATAATTCCAAGTTCCATCTTCTTCTATAGTAGGAATATTTATTAAAAACGAATCAGCAAATAAAGTATATCTTTTATTATTTATTGTTTCTGTTTGAACTAAATATAATCCAGGTTTTAAATTAGCAATAAAAACCTTGTTATTCTCTATAGTTTTTGATATTTTTTCTTCAATATCATTATTTTCAATATAAATATTTAGACTTTCCTTTAATAAGTTCCACTTTTCTATAGAAGTTATTTTATCTATTTTTATATTAGAATTTAAAAATGAAGAGGATAGTTCATATTTATAGTCAGAAGTTATTTTAGCAATATAATAAATTTTAACATTAAACCCATCAAAATTATAATTATCATAATGATAATTTATTGTAAGACTAGATTTTTTATCTAAGTCTATTTTTTCATTTGCATCTGCACTTGAAATAGCATATATATCATTTGTAATAAATAAGCTTACAAACACAAAGATTAAACTTATTAAGAACTTTTTCATATTTCCTCCTCTTCATGAGTTTCTTTTTTTATAGGTTTTACCATTACATAAATAGTTAAACTAAACAAAATAGGACCTGCAATAGATAACGCAACAACCAACTTATCTATTTTTTCTGCTTCATTTTGTAAAACCATTTTATTTGTTTCCTCGTTTTCTATTCTTATTCCTCTTACTAGTAATCTATGAGTATTAATTCCATAAGGTGTGCAAGTCATAAGAGTTACATAATCTTTATTTTTTACTATTTCTAAACTTTCTGCTTCAGTTGGTTTTACCACTACTATGTTATCTATTTGATATGTTAACTTTCTGTTTAAAACAGTGACAGTAAAAGTATCTCCTACTTCTAATTTATTTAAATTAGTAAAAAGTTTAGCGGAAGGTAGTCCCCTGTGAGCAGATAAAACACTATGATTATTTTTTCCACCAATAGGAAGACTACTTCCTTCTAAATGTCCTACAGATGTATTTAATGTAGAAGAACTTGTTCCATGATATATAGGAAGTTCTACATTTATTTTATCAATAGAAATATATCCCATCATTCCGTTACCATTTACATTAAGCAAGTTAGAATAATTAGGTATTTCCTTATATTGCACTAATGGAAAATCCAATTTTAGTAATTTTTTATTATACTTTTTCGCTTCTTCAAACATACTTGCATAATCTATTTCATCTTCTGTTTCTAACATTTTATTATAATCAGTTACTGCTTTTGATGAAGCAAATGAATTTATATACCTACTAAGTGTTGGATACAATAATATAGATATTCCTAAAATAAATGTAATTATGAGAATGAACTTTGTTACTTTTCTATTCAAAATCGTATCCTCCTATAGCATGATTACTTTTCTAGTTTTCTTTTGACATTCTTTTATTTGTTATTAAAACTATTATTGATACTCCTGCTAGTAATGAACCAATTATTATAAATAAAGTAGTTCCCATTCCACCTGTTGAAGGTAGTTCTAGCCCTGTATTGTTTTCTACTGTTAAACTTTGAGATACTGGAATTGGTCTATCATTTTCTGTAGTTCCAGATAATGTTATTTCAATATCATGAGTTAATTTATTATAACCATCTGGTGCTTTTATTTCTTCCAAATAATAAGTTCCATCTTTAAGTCCTTCAAATGATGTAATAACTCCTTCTTGTGTTACTGCAATTCCTTCTTCATTTGTTATAAATAAACTAGCAGATTCAACATCATTTAACCACTCAAATGATGTAACATGTCCAGTTTCTACACTTGTAATATGATAATATTTACCTTCCTCATTTTTTAATACAAATTCTGCCCCAGATAGTTTTATGCTATTATCATCACCATCTACCTTTAAAACTTCAATTTTAGCACTGTAAACTGGTATTTCAATTACATTAGTATCTGTTACAGTATCATCTTTTGGATTATTGCTATAAGTTAAGTATGCTTTATTGTTTGTAGTATTGCTATCAACTGCATCTTCTGTTATTAATAATTTATAAGTTACTGTTATTTGCTCTCCAATTTTGTCTTGATATTTAGTCATATCAAATGTTAGAGAAAAACCTGTATTATTACTGTTATATACTGGAACAACATCAGTAATTGTTGTTTCACCTATTGTTACTTTAAAACTTGCATTTTCTTTATCTAATTCCAACCCTTTAGTCCAGCTATCGTTTATTTGATATGTATATTTTGTATAGCCTGTTGTATCTGGCACTTTACCAGTGATTGTCCATGTTGCATATGTTCCAACTTCATAGCTTGTGCTATCAGATTCTTTTTCAATTGTTGGATAAGTTGCTTTAATTTCTACTACTACATCTGGTAATGTCGATGTAAGTGAACAAATTGATTTATATCCATCTTCTACTTCTGTTGCACCTTGCGGATATACTAAGTAGTAACCTAGATCTAAATTTGTAAACTCAACTGTTTCACTATTTGCTGTTTTTGCATCATCTGCATCTAATTTATTTTTAGCAACATATTCTAAGGCTTTGTCAGCAAAAGATGCGACATTATCCTCTGTAATGTTGATATACTTGGTTTCACTCCCTATTGTAATTTGATTTAATGTTTCATCTTCATTATTTTCTGAAACAATGAAAGAAGTCCCTAAACCATCTTCTTTAAAAAAGTTTTCCCAATCACTATCTATAGTGTAGGCAACATTTTTAGTAGTTGTCCCACTATAAGTTAAATTAAAAATCTTATAGATTTCATAAGTTTTACCACTTGTAGCATCATTAATTGTAATTGAACCAGTCTCTTTAGCATTTATGTTTGTTAAAGCTAAAAAAGATAAGACTAGTGTTAATAATGCTCCAAAAAATCTTTTTAAATTTTTCATTTTTTCTCCCCTTTTTTATTTTTTATTTACTTCTAATTTATATCTAAACTTAATAGAAACAAGTATTAAACTAATTCCTATAAGTAGATAACTTAATATTCCTTTACCCCCTGTTTCTGGCAAGTAAACTCCTGGTATATTATGAACAGTTATATCTTTGTCTTTAGTAAGTATAAAGGTATAAGTATCACCACTTGTTAATGTTTCTTCTTTGTTTTTTATAACAACATTATAACCATCATGTTTAATTTCTTTTAAGGTTACACTTGTATCTACTGGAATATCTTTTATCGTTATAGATTCTTTATTTTTTAAACTAAATGTAATTATCCCTTTATCATGATTAACCTCATATTTAGATTCACTATTATCAGGCACATCTACTACTTTTCCATCTTTACTTAAATTTACTTCAAAATCAAATGTTTCGTTTGTTGTTCCATATACTTCTTTTGTAACACTTAAATCATATGTTTTTATTTTATTTGTAAATACTGCTTGATAAGAAGATTCTGGATTTATTGTAAAACTACTGGTTTTACTTTTTGATGGACAACTTTTTCCATCAAAATTACATTTATAACTTGCACTGTGATTACCAGGTTTTGTTTCTTCTACATAATATGTGTGTTCATTTGTTAGTTTAAATATTGCTTCTTCATTTGTTTTTAAAATGAATTTACCAAAAGAATCAGTATAATATGTTTTATTTCCTTTTGTATAGGCTGCATTTTGAACTGGAACACTAGAACCTGTAGTTATATCATATAAAGTAAATTCATGATTTTCATTATAATTATCTGTGCCATCATATTCTTTTAATACTGATAAACTACCTGATGGTAAAACTGGAATATTAAATTTTATTTTACAGTTTGCAACAGCTGCTCCACGTTCTAAATAGAAAAACTTTAATGTATGTTTAGTGTAATTTTCAAAAGTTGTTTTAGTATCATTCCATTTTATACTACTAGTGGAACTTGCATTTTCAAACATTTTATAGATATTAGTTTCATTTCTAGTTTCATTTTCTTTTGTTCCAACTACTCCGTTCCAGTTTAAATAAGATACGACTTCACCAGTTGCAAAGTTAATTTTACCATCAACCGCACCATGAGTTCCTCCTAAATCTAAAACTAAAACATTATCTATGAATACCCAAACATCATCATCTCCAGAAAATTCAAAGATCATGTCTTGATCGTTTATTTTTCCGTTTTTAGGCATATAAAATTCAAATTCCATTGTCATACCATACCAATGATCTATTTCTGTCTTATCATCTGCTGATTCATAATCATAAGTTTTTGTATTATCTTTTTCTACTAAATAATTAAATGGTAAAAATTCATACCTTTTGCTTTCTTTTTCATAAGTTGAGATAATATATCCACGCTCTAAGTAATTACGAACCATAAATCTGTTATTTTCTACATCATAATCTATTGCATTACGATTGCTATCATAGTAATAATATAAAACATTATTTATTGTTTCTTTTTGAAGGGGTGTATTTGTTGAAATATAAGAACTAACACCTACTGTCTTTTGTCCTAAGGCGTTAGTGGACGAACCAAAAAGATATCCTAAACTAGTATTTATTATATTGGTCGATGCACAATATCCTTGACAATCAAATACTGGATAACCATTAGAATCTAATTTAGATTCGACCTTTGCTCTTTGTGATGTAAATCCATCTGCGTCTGTAGTGCTATTGATATATGGCGCATCTGTTAAAGTGCTATCACGGAAAGTAAAATAATCATATAAACCATTAGCATTCACACCTGTTTCTGTATTATCACCAGAATAATTATATATGTTAAAAGCTATACCAGAATCTGCTCCTAAAGATAAGACAGAGTTTTCTACCCCTTGTCTTACTTTTTTAAATACTAATTTATACTCTGTATTTTCAGTTATATCATATCTTATTTGTCCTGTTTCAGTTTCATAATTACCTCTCCATCCATAACTTGTTGGTTTAGTTGAACTTGAAGAACTTTGACACCAGATGTTCCAGTATATTGATGATACATTATCGTTTTTATTAAAACTATGCCAAGTTGCCCCATCAAGTGATACTTCAGCATGATCAAATATATATTTTTCACCAGTTGGTAAAACATATTCAGTTAAACCATATGCTTCAATTAAATCTTGGCCCCTTGTTTCTGTTGAAGCACTACTAGCAAGAGGTGTATATCCAAGTCCATATGGTGTATCTTCTTCTATTTGGTTAATACTTAAAGTCAAATCTTTCCCTTCTATATAATTACCATTTGTATCGACAAAATAAAGATTTAAATCATATGATGTTGTATATTCTCCTTCATTTATAGTTTTCCAAACATAGTTTTCATTTAAAAGATTATCAATTAAATGAAAAGTATAAGTTTTATTAGAAGACTCTGTTTTCGCAGAATTAGCAAGTAAAAAAAATGTTATAAAAATTGTAATACATGATAAAACACCTACAAATATTTTCCATAATTTTTTTTGTTTATGGTTATATTTTATTTTATTTATTAGATTTAAAGTATCTTTATTCACAAAATCACCTTCAATTTTTATTTAATAATTCCTAAGTTGTTTAATGGCCACACTTTAAATATTACTTTTCCAATAATTTGTTCTTCTTCTATTGTTCCTATTAAATTATTTCTGGAATCGATAGAATTCTCTCTAGAATCTCCTAGAACAAAATATGATCCTTCTTTTACTTGATATGGAAATTTAATATCAGCATTTCCTAAGGATTTTTCCTTTATATATGATTCTTTTAATAAAACATCATTAACATAGACGTTACCATTTTCATCTATATTAACCCACTCGCTAGATGTTGCAATAACTCTTTTTATAAGTATTTTGTTATTATAATAAAAAACAATAACATCCCCATTTTTTATATTTTTATTTTTAATACTTAATACAACATCTCCTTCATTTAAAGTTGGCGTCATAGATTCTCCATAAATTTTAAATACAGGAAATATAAGTGTTGCAATTAAAATAGAAAATGAAATTACTACAAGTATCGTAGAGAGTGTGTTTTTTAATAATTTATTATATTTTAATTTATATTTTTCCTTTTCTAATTCTTCTTCTAGTCTACTGGTAGTAGGTAACTTTATTTCTTCTTTTATCTGTTTTTTTATTTTCATAATTTCTATCTGCTTTCTCTTACTTTTTATTTTTTATTTTCTTTATTTTGTCATATTCTTTTTTCAATTT
>JAZNOG010000044.1:0-17094 GCA_045580645.1 Bacilli bacterium | reverse complement strand
TAGATTTTGAAGATGACATAGAAGAAAACAATGATAAAATTGTAAAAAGAAAAACAATAGATTTAAAGCCAATGGATGAAGAAGAAGCCATCCTTCAAATGGAACTGACAAATCATGATTTTTATTTCTTTAAAAATAGTGCGACTAATAAAACAGCAATTGTATATAAAAGAAAAGAAAAAGACTATGGAATAATAGAAGAAGTATAAGTTATTAACAAAAAAAGTTAATAACTTTTTTAAATTGTGTTATAATAAGCATAGAAATGCAAAAAAAAGTATAATATAACACATAGAAAAGAGGCAAAATATGAATTTAAGAGATTACATAATAAAAAACTATAAAAAAGAAATGAAGTATGATCCAAATGAAACACTAAAAAATCTATTAACAAATCTTTTTGCATGGGACATAAATATAGAAGAATTCAAAAAGAAGTTTAATCTAGAAGATTGCACTTATCAAATGATATTAGAATTTGTTTTAGATCCGAACAATGCATATGAAATAACAAAGTTTGGCCACGAAAGTTCTCAAAAAAAATGTTATCCTCCTGGAAAAAGAACGCTATCTGCAAGGGATGATTATGATTATGGAGAAGGTCCGTTTCAAAAAAAGTTTAGATAAAAAATATAAGTAAACCACTATTAAATATTGGTTTATTTTTTGAAACAATAAAGATAAACAATATATTTTAAGCACGGATAAGATGTATAAAAAATATTTAGAGGAAAACAAAAATTGTAATAAGTGAAAATATAAGAATAAAAGTAAGGAGGAATAAATATGTTTAAACTAATATCAAACTATAAACCAAGTGGAGATCAACCACAAGCTATAAAAAGTTTAGTAGATGGGATAAATAACAATAAAAAACATCAAGTATTACTTGGAGCAACAGGAACCGGAAAAACATTTACTATTGCAAATGTAATAAAAGAAGTAAATAGACCAACTTTAGTTCTAGCTCACAACAAAACATTAGCGGGTCAACTTTATAGTGAACTAAAAGAATTATTCCCCGAAAATAGAGTAGAATATTTTGTATCATATTATGATTACTTTCAACCAGAAGCATATATTCCTCAAACAGATACTTATATAGAAAAAGATTCTTCAATAAATGATGAAATAGATGAATTAAGACACTCAGCAACAAGCGCCTTATTATCAAGAGATGATGTAATTGTTGTATCATCTGTATCATGTATTTATGGAATTGGAGAAAAAGAAGAATATAAAAATAAAATGTTAACATTAAACAAAGGAGAAACTATAGAAAGAAATGAAATTCTTAACAAACTTGTTGATATGTTATATGAAAGAAATGAACTTGACTTAAAAAGAGGATGTTTTAGAGCAAGAGGAGATGTTATTGAAATTATTCCAAATAATGAACATTCAAAAGGTATTAGAATAGAATTATTTGGAGATGAAATAGAACGATTATCAGAAATAGAAGTTGTAACAGGCAAAATCATAAATGACAAAAAAACTATTTCTATATTTCCTGCAAGTCACTTCGTAACAAGTGATGAAAAATTAAATAAAGCAATAATAAATATAAAAGAAGAACTAAAAGAACGTTTAGAATTCTTAAAAGATAATAACAAATTAGTTGAAGCACAAAGATTAGAACAAAGAGTAAATTATGATATAGAAATGATAAGCGAAACAGGCTTTTGTAGTGGAATAGAAAACTATGCTAGACACTTAGCAGGAAGAAAAGAAGGAGAAACACCAAGCACTTTAATAGACTTCTTTCCAAAAGACTTCCTATTAGTAATAGATGAATCGCATGTAACAATCCCACAAGTTCGCGCTATGTATAATGGCGATAGAGCACGAAAAACAACTCTAGTAGAATATGGATTTAGGTTGCCAAGTGCCTTAGATAATAGACCATTACGCTTTGAAGAATTTGAACAAAAAATAAACAAAGTCATATACGTATCAGCAACACCTGGCGATTATGAACTAGAAAAATCAGAAAACAAAGTAGATCAAATTATAAGGCCAACTGGTCTTTTAGATCCAACTGTTGAAATAAGACCAAGCAAAGGACAAATAGATGACCTAATCGGAGAAATAAGAACAAGAAAAGCAAAAAATGAAAGAGTCTTAATAACAACACTAACTATTAGAATGGCAGAAGAATTAACAAACTATTTAAAAGAACTAGATATAAAGGTTGCTTATCTTCACTCTGAAATAAAAACTCTACAAAGATTAAAAATAATAAATGACTTAAGAACTGGAACCTATGATTGTGTAGTAGGAATTAACCTTTTAAGGGAAGGATTAGATATTCCAGAAGTTAGTTTAATTGCCATATTGGATGCAGATAAAGAAGGATTTTTAAGAAGTCATAGAAGTCTTATTCAAACTATTGGAAGATGTGCAAGAAATGAAAATGGACATGTAATAATGTATGCTGATAATATTACAGAAAGTATGAAACTTGCTATAGAAGAAACAAAAAGAAGAAGAGAAATTCAGGAGGCATATAATAAAGAAAAAAATATAATTCCAAAAACAATAATAAAAGAAATAAGAGAAGTAATAACAAATAGCGAAAAAATAGAGAAGACAAATAATCAAAAAGATGATATAATAGATGCAAGCTCACTACAAAAAATAGAAGAAGAAATGAAAGAAGCAGCAAGAAATCTGGATTTTGAAAGAGCAATGGAGTTAAGAGACATATTATTTGAATTAAAAGTAAAATAAGGAGTTCTATGGCAAAAAGAAAGTTAAAGAAAAAAATAAAAGGAATAATTTGTTTAATAATATTTATATTGCTATTAACAATATCTAGTAAAATAGTTGAATATAAATATTTATCTAATAGAAATTTAAATCCACAAGAAATAAAAAAAGAATATTATACTTCATTAGACTTTGGTTTTATAGAGGAAAAAAGTATAAAAGATAATAATTACAATCAAGTAGATGATTATATAGATATGTTAAACGGGGCATTAAAAAAAGTAGAAACAACTAAAGAAGTCATAAGTGATTATTACGCTGATGGTTATCCTCCTGAAACTGAAGGTATAAGTTCTGATATTATCTGGGCTGCACTAAAAGAAGCAGGATATAATTTAAAGGATTTAATGGCTAGAGACATAAGAGATACATATAAACAAAAAGTTTATGACATAGATATAATAGATGATAACATAGACTTTAGAAGAATAAATAACATAGAAATATTTTTACAAAGATATGCAGAAGAACTTACTACCGACATAGAAAACGTAACTGAATTTACACCAGGGGATATTATAATATTTAATTATGGGGAACACGTAGCAATTGTTTCGAACAAAAGAAACAAAAATGCAATACCTTATATTATTCAAATAACAAGTAAACAAGAAAAAGAAATAAATCTTGAATCTATAGATATGAACTTAACTTCACATTATAGATTAAAACATTCGGAAAAATTACAACAATTAATTAACAAAACATAAAATTAAGGAGTATTTATGAAAAAAACAAAAGAACCAATTTTAATAGGATTTTACAAATTGTCAACATTTGTAACATATTTATCAGTTATATCAAGTATAGTAGGAATATATTATGGAATAAATGGCGAAGTAGCATATGCATTAATGTTTTTAATAATTTCAGGAGTGTTAGATGGATTTGATGGAAAAATAGCTAGAGCATGCAAAAGAACAGAACAAGAAAAAGAATTTGGAATACAACTAGATTCGCTAGCAGATATGGTTTCATTTATTTTTCTTCCAATAGCAATTTGTTATGGACTAGGATTAAATGAATATTATCATGTTGCAATATATGCACTATATGCCCTAGGAGGAGTAATAAGACTTGCTTACTTTAATGTAATGGCAAATGAAACAGGTAAAGATGGTCCAGTAAAATATTATAAAGGTCTTCCAGTTCCAAGTTGCGTAGCGGCACTTCCAATATTATATTTAATAAATAATGTATTTAACTTAAACATACTAGGAATATCATTTGCAATAGCCCTTGCAACCCTTGCTTTCCTATTTGTACTAAACTTTAAATTAAAAAAACCACAAGGATACTTTCCATACATATTTTTAGGATTAGGAATAATAGGAATTACATTATTATTTGTGGTATTGAAATAAAATTACTACAAAAAATTACTAAAAACAATTGACATAAACACTAAAAAGTGTTATCTTATAGGTGACACAAAAAAGTGTTTTTATTTTGGAAAAAAGCATATAATTAAGAGGTGTTTTATGAAATTTTTAAAAAATGTAATTAAAGAAATGAAAAAAGTTAAATGGCCAGAAAAAAAATATATGGTTAAATATACTATTGCAACCCTTGCAGTTGTTCTATTTTTTGCATTATTCTTCTATGGTATTAACGTAGTAGTAGCCTTAGTAAAGGGGTTAAGATAATGGAAAAGAAATGGTATGTTGTAAACACATATTCTGGACATGAGAAAAAAGTTCAAGAAAAATTATTAATGCGTGCAAACTCCATGAATCAAGAAGATTGCATCTTTAGAGTAGTTGTTCCTGAACAAACAGAAGTAGAAATAAAAGACGGTGTGCAAAAAGAAAAAGTAAAAAAATTATTTCCAGGATACATATTAGTAGAAATGATAATGACAGATGAAGCATGGTTTATCGTTCGTAATACTCCAGGAGTAACAGGATTCATTGGTTCTTCAGGAAAAGGTGCAAAACCTACACCACTACAACCATATGAAGTAGACAAAATCCTAAACAGCATGGGAATGAGTAGATTAGAAGTATCTACCGACTTACAAGAAGGACAACCGGTAAAAATAACTTCAGGACCATTCTCTGGTATGGAAGGAAAAATTGAAAGCATAGATATACCAAATCAAATCATCATGGTAGCACTTGATTTATTTGGTCAAACAACTTCAGTAGAAGTAGAATTATCGCAAATTGAAAAAGCATAAAAGAAAATACTTGAAATTTTTAAAGTTTAGTGATAATATAATTGTGCTATATATTTAATATATATAAATATATAAATTGAAGTGGGAAGCAAATGCGGAAAAAAGCAAAAAAAGAGTAAGCGATAAGCTATTATGACCACTCGCGAGAAATTAAAAAATGGAGGTGTTTTTCGTGGCAAAAGAAATAACAAAAAAGGTAAAATTACAAATTGAAGCTGGAAAAGCTACACCTGCTCCACCAGTTGGAACAGTTTTAGGACCAGCAGGAATTAACTTAGGAGAATTCTGTACTAAGTATAATGATGCAACAAGAGATAAAATGGGAGATGTATTACCAGTTGAAATAACAATCTACGATGATCGTACATTCGACTTTGTAATTAAAACTCCACCTGCAGCATTCTTAATTAAAAAATATGCAAAAATAAATAAAGGATCAGTTAAAGGTTCTAAAGAAACAGTTGGAAAATTAACAAAAGAACAACTTAAAGAAATTGCAGAAACAAAATTACCTGACTTAAATGCATATAATGTAGAAGAAGCTATGAACATAATTGCAGGAACTGCCAAAAACATGGGCGTTTCTATAGAAGAATAATAAAAATAAATGACAAACATAGGGTTACCTATGTGGGAGGAAAATCCGCATATACCACATAAGGAGGAAAGAATATGAAAAAAAGAGGAAAAAGTTATCAAGAACAAGCTACTAAAATAGAAAAAAACAAACTATATTCTAAAGAAGAAGCTGTTAAACTAATCAAAGAAATATCAAACACTAAATTTGATGCAACAGTAGAAGTTGCTATGAACTTAAATCTAGATGTTAAAAAAGCAGATCAACAATTAAGAGGAGCAATTGTTCTTCCAAAAGGAACAGGTAAAACTACTAAAGTTTTAGTAATTGCTAAAGGTGATTTTGCAAAAGCAGCAAAAGAAGCAGGAGCAGACTTTGTTGGAGATGCTGACATGCTAGAAAAAATAGAAAAAGAAAATTGGTTTGACTTTGACGTTATGATAGCAACACCTGACATGATGCCAAGTTTAGGTAAATTAGGTAAAATCCTTGGACCAAAAGGACTAATGCCAAATCCTAAAACAGGAACTGTTACAACAAATGTTAAACAAGCAGTAGAAGAAGCAAAAGCAGGTAGAGTTGAATATAGAACAGATAGTTATGGTAACATCCATGGAATCATTGGAAAAGTATCATTCACAGAAGCTGACTTACTAGAAAACCTTGATGCTGTAGTTAAAACAATCATTAGAATTAAACCTAGTACAGTAAAAGGAACATATGTTAAATCAGTAGCAATATCTTCAACTATGAGTCCATCAATAAAAATAGATCAAAATAGTTTTGACATTTAATTAAAAATATATTATAATAACATTAATTTGTAGTGCCAAAGACAGTGGGTATAAAATAAATCCTACCGAGGACAATAAAATAAAAAATCCTAGAGTCTTTGCATAAAAAAAGACTCTTTTATTTTAGGCACGTTAAATAAATTATAAGGAGGTGTCTTATGCCAAGTGTAAAAGTCTTAGAAATGAAGAAAAATGTTGTTGAAGAAATCAAAGAAAAAATCAAAGATTCAAAATCACTAGTTTTATTCGATTACTGTGGACTTACAGATGAAGTAAACAAAGAATTAAGAATTAAACTAAGAGAAAATGAATCAGATTATAAAGTTTACAAAAACACATTATTAAAATTAGCATTCAAAGATTTAGATATTGATCTTGGAAATTATTTAGAAGGACCAACTGCTATCGCATTTAGTAAAGATGATATTGCAGCAATAAAAGTATTAAGCGAATGTGCAAAGAAAAACAACACATTAGTTTTAAAAGCTGGAGTTGTTGAAGGCACAGTAGCAGACCAAGCTAAATTAGATGAATTTGCTAAAATCCCATCACGTGAAGGATTATATACAATGCTTGCTGGTGGTATGATAGGACTTGTTAAAGATTTATCAATTGCCTTAAATCTTTATGCAGAACAAAAAGAAAATTAAAAAAATAAAATATAATTAAAAAAATAAGGGAGGAAAAAATATTATGGCAAAAATAACAAAAGATGAATTTATTAGCTCTTTAAAAGAAATGACATTATTAGAAGTAAAAGAATTAGTTGATGCAATGAAAGAAGAATTTGGTGTAGATCCAAGTGCAGTTGCAGTAGCAGCAGCACCAGCTCAAGCAGTAGAAGAAGGACCATCTAAATTAACAGTAGTTCTTACAAATGCAGGAGCAGCAAAAATCAATGTCATCAAAATAATAAGAGAAGTAACAGGATTAGGATTAAAAGAAGCTAAAGACATCGCTGATGCTGGTGGAAATATTAAAGAAAACATTCCAGCTGAAGAAGCTAATGAATTAAAAGCTAGACTTGAAGAAGCTGGCGCAACAGTTGAATTAAAATAATTAAACTAAACAAAATAAGCCAAAGTGCAAATAAGCACAGGCTTTTTGCTATTTAAAAGGGGAGATAAAATGAGCCATTATTTTACTAATGAAAATTTAAAAAGTAATTTAAAGAAAGTATTGGTAAAAATAAACGATAAAGCCTTTAATTTTTGGACTGATAATGGTGTGTTTTCCAAATCAAATTTAGATTTTGGAAGTAGAACACTAATAAATGCAGTCTTAAAAGAAAACCTAGAAGGAACATTATTAGATGTTGGGTGTGGTTATGGCGTGTTAGGTATCATTTTATCTTCTTTTTTTAATTTAAAAACAGATATGATAGATATTAATAAAAGAGCAGTTCATCTAACTAATATGAATATAAAAGAAAATAATATTGAAAACATAACTGCATTTGAAAGTAATATCTATGAAAAAATAACAAAAAAATACGACTATATAATTACTAACCCACCAATCAGAGCAGGAAAAAACATTGTTTATAAAATACTTTTTGAAGCCAAAGAACATTTAAATAAAAAAGGTATTCTATATTTTGTTATAAATAAAGATCAAGGGGCTAAAAGCACAATTAAAGATTTAGAAAAAATAGCAAAGGTAGAAGTGTTAGAAAAAAACAAAGGTTTTTTTGTAATAAAATGTATTTTTGATTGACATATTGATAAAAATATGGTAATAATATAAGTTGGTTATTTGTCTTTTTTGAAGACAAAATAGTTTAAAAAATTTGAAAGTTGGGGTGAATTTAGTGGCATACAAAGTAGTTAATTGTGGTGACCATCGTAAAAGAAGAAATTTTTCCAAAATCAGAAACACATACGAATTAAATGATTTATTGGAAATACAAAGAAAATCATATAATTGGTTTATTGAAGTAGGTATCAAAGAAGTTCTGGAAGACTTATTCCCCGTAGAAAACTTTGCTGGAACATTATCATTAGAGTTTGGAGATTATCATTTTGATGAACCTAGATACTCTATTAAAGAATGTAAAGAAAGATATGCTACATATGCTTCTCCATTAAAAGTTGAAGTAAGATTATTCAACAATGAAACAGGAGAAGTAAAAGAACAAGAAATATTTTTAGGAGATATGCCACTTATGACAGAAAGTGGAACTTTTGTCATAAATGGAGCAGAAAGAGTAATTGTATCGCAATTAGTTAGATCACCAAGCGTTTATTTCAATAAAGAAATAGATAAAAATGGACGTCTACTAATTACGTCTCAAATTATTCCAACTCGTGGAACTTGGCTAGAGTTTGAAGCAGATGCCAGGGATATTTTATATGTCAGAATTGATAGAACAAGAAAAGTTCCTTTAACAACAATGTTAAGAGCGTTTGGACTATCAAGTGATGAAGACATAATAAACCTATTTGGAAAATCTGACTTCCTAGATAACACAATTGCAAAAGATTCAACAAGAAATACAGATGAAGCATTGATTGAAATCTATGAAAAACTAAGACCAGGAGAACCAGCAACATTAGATAGTTCTAAAAACCAAATCATAACTAGATTTTTTGATGAATTTAGATATGACTTAGCAAAAGTTGGACGTTATAAATTTAATTTAAAACTAAATGTTTTAGATAGATTATTAAACCAAACTTTAGCAGAAGACATCAAAGTAGATGGTGAAGTAGTAGTTTCTAAAGGAACACTAGTAACTAAAGATGTTCTAGAAACACTAAAACCAATCTTCGAAAATGGATATGGTGTTAAAGAAGTAAAAATAAATGATGAACTAGATACATACAATAAAGTTCAACAAGTAAGTATTTACAAACCAGGAACTAAAGAAAAAATGTTAGTAATCGGAAATGATCAAACAATTGATTCAAAAAGACTTACTATTTCAGATTTCTATGCATCATGTTCATATTACTTAAACCTATTAAATGGAGTGGGTAACTTTGATATAATTGACCACTTAGGAAACAGAAGAATCCGTCAAGTTGGAGAATTATTACAAAACCAATTTAGAGTAGGTGTTACTCGTATGGAAAGAGTTATTCGTGAAAGAATGACTACTCAAGATATTAATGAAGTAACTCCAAAATCTCTAATCAATATAAGACCAGTAACTGCCATATTCAAAGAATTCTTTGGGAGCAGTCAATTATCTCAATTCATGGATCAAACAAATCCTATTGCAGAATTAACTCATAAAAGAAGATTATCGGCTTTAGGGCCAGGTGGTTTATCAAGAGATAGAGCAGGTATGGAAGTTCGTGACGTTAATGAGTCACACTATGGTAGAATTTGTCCAATTGAATCACCAGAAGGACCAAATATCGGACTTATAACAGCGCTTGCAAGTTATGCAAAAATAGATGATTATGGATTTATTTTAACTCCATATCGTAAAGTTGTAGATTCAGTAATAACTGATGAAGTTAGATACTTTACCGCAGATGAAGAAAATGACCTTATCATTTCAGAATCAACAGTAGGAACTGATGAAAACAACAAAATAATAGATGACCAAGTAACTGCACGTTATCGTGGAGAAAATATAATGGTTACACCAGATAAAGTTGATTATATCGACGTATCTCCTCAACAAGTTGTATCAATTACAACAAGTTGTATACCATTCCTAGAACATGACGATGCAACACGTGCCCTAATGGGTTCAAACATGCAACGTCAAGCAGTTCCATTATTAAAACCAGAAGCACCATTTGTAGGAACAGGTGTAGAATACATTGCGGCAAGAGATTCAGGTTCAACAGTAGTAGCAAAAGCTGATGGAGTTGTAGAATACGTAGACGCTAGAAAAATTGTTGTAAAAAACAAAGGTGGACAAGACGTATATTACTTATCAGACTTTACTGCAAGTAACCAAGGGACATGTTTCCACCATAGACCAATCGTTAAAGTTGGAGACAAAGTTAAAAGAAACCATGTAATCGCAGATGGACCTTCAACAGATAAAGGAGAATTAGCATTAGGTAAAAACGTAGTAGTAGCATTCATGATGTTTAATGGATACAACTACGAAGATGCTGTAATCCTAAATGAAAAGCTAGTTAAAGAAGATGCTTATACAAGTATTCATATAGAAGATTACGAAATGCCATGTCGTGAAACAAAATTAGGACCAGAAGAAATAACAAGAGACATTCCAAACGTATCAGAAGAAGCTCGTAAGAACTTAGATGCAAACGGAATAATCAGAATCGGAACAGAAGTTCACGAAGGAGATATCCTAGTAGGTAAAGTAACACCAAAAGGAATGGCAGAACTAACTTCAGAAGAAAAATTATTACACGCTATCTTTGGAGAAAAAACCAGAGAAGTTCGTGATACATCACTTCGTGTTCCACATGGTGGAGACGGTATAGTTCATGATGTTAAAATCTTTACTAAGAAAGATAGTGACGAACTAGCATCAGGAGTATCCAAATTAATCCGTGTATACATTGTTCAAAAAAGAAAAATTCAAGTTGGAGATAAAATGGCTGGACGTCATGGTAACAAAGGTGTTATCTCACTAATCTTACCACAAGAAGACATGCCTTACTTACCAGATGGAACACCAGTAGATATTATGCTTAACCCACTTGGAGTTCCTTCTCGTATGAACATTGGGCAAGTATTAGAATTACACTTAGGAATGGCTGCCAAAAAATTAGGAGTTCATGTTGCAACACCAGTATTTGATGGAGCAAGTGAAAAAGACATCTTTGATATGATGAAAGAAGCAGGCATGGATGAAGATGGAAAAACAATTCTTTATGATGGAAGAACAGGAAGACCATTTGATAATAAAGTATCAGTAGGTGTAATGTATATGATTAAACTTTGCCACATGGTTGAAGATAAAATGCATGCACGTGCAACAGGACCATATTCACTAGTTACACAACAACCACTTGGAGGAAAAGCTCAATTTGGTGGTCAAAGATTTGGAGAAATGGAAGTTTGGGCACTATATGCTTATGGTGCAGCACACACATTACAAGAAATCTTAACTGTTAAATCAGATGACGTAATCGGACGTGTAAAAGTATATGAAGCTTTAGTAAAAGGAAATAAAATAGATCAAGCTGGAGTTCCAGAAAGCTTTAGAGTTTTAATCAAAGAATTCCAAGCATTAGGTTTAGATATTCAAATTATAAATGATAAAAATGAAGTGCTTGACTTAAAACAAATTGAAAAAGAAGAAACAGAAGAAAGCATAAAAATATCAATAGATGATTTAGAAATAAAGAAAATGCAAGAAGATGTAGAAGAACCACTTGAAGATGAAGAAGATGACTTTGAAGAAGATGATTTAGATGACTTAGATGATGAAGACTTCGAAGAAGATTTAAAAGAAAGTGAGGTAGAATACTAATGATAGATGTAAATAAAATTGAAGCCCTAAAAATTGGTATTGCCTCTTCTGATAAAATCCGTGAATGGTCTTATGGAGAAGTAAAAAAACCAGAAACAATCAACTATAGAACTCTAAAACCAGAAAGAGACGGATTATTCTGTGAAAAAATATTCGGGCCAACTAAAGACTTTGAATGTTCATGTGGTAAATACAAAAGAGTAAAATATAAAAACATAGTATGTGACAGATGTGGAGTAGAAGTAACTCGTTCCAAAGTTCGCCGTGAAAGAATGGGACATATAGAACTAGCGACACCTGTCTCTCACATTTGGTATTTCAAAGGCGTTCCTTCAAGAATGGGAACTGTCCTAGATATGAGTCAAAGAGACTTAGAAGAAGTTCTATACTTTGTTTCATATGTTGTAATTGATAAAGGTATTGCACCACTTGAAAACAAACAAACACTATCTGAAAGAGAATATCGTGCTTATTATGAAAAATATGGCGATGGCTTTAGAGTAGGAATGGGTGCAGAAGCAATAAAAGAATTACTTAAAACTGTTGATTTAGAAAAAGAAATCACAGACATAAGAAAAAAACTTGAAACTGCACAAGGTCAAAAAAGAACAAATCTTCTAAAAAGATTAGACATCTTAGATGCATTCTACAAATCAGGTAATAAACCAGAATGGATGATAATGGATGCTATACCAGTTATACCACCAGAACTTCGTCCAATGATCCAATTAGATGGCGGAAGATTTGCCACATCTGACTTAAATGATTTATATAGAAGAGTTATAAATAGAAATAACCGTCTTAAAAAACTAATCGATTTAAGCGCACCATCAATTATTATTCAAAACGAAAAACGTATGTTACAAGAAGCTGTTGACGCTCTATTTGACAACGGAAGACGTGGCAAAAGCGTTACTGGTGCCGGAAATCGTGCTCTTAAATCACTTTCAAGTATGTTAAAAGGTAAACAAGGCCGTTTCCGTCAAAACTTACTTGGAAAACGTGTAGACTACTCAGGACGTAGTGTTATCGTAGTAGGACCAAGTTTAAAAATGTATCAATGTGGACTTCCAAAAGGAATGGCCCTTGAACTATTTAAACCACACGTTATTCATGGTTTAGTAGAAAAAGATATTGCACATAATATTAAAGCTGCTAAAAAGTTAATAGATAATCAAGATGAAAGAGTATGGGATGTTGTAGAAGAAGTAATCAAAGAACATCCAGTTATGTTAAACCGTGCTCCAACTCTACATAGATTAGGTATTCAAGCATTTGAACCTAAATTAATTGGAGGAAAAGCAATTCGTCTTCACCCTCTAGTATGTCCAGCATTTAATGCCGACTTCGATGGTGACCAAATGGCAGTTCACGTTCCACTTTCAGAAGAAGCACAAGCAGAAGCAAGATTACTAATGCTTGGTGCAAATAACATCTTACATCCAAAAAGTGGTGAACCAGTAGTAACTCCAGCACAAGACATGGTATTAGGAAATTATTACTTAACTATGGAAGAAAAAGATGAAGATGAAGGAAGAATATTTAAGAATGCAAATGAAGCAATTATGGAGTATGAAAGAGGAAACTTAAAACTACATACAAGAATAGCTTTAAGAACAAGTTCATTTAAACATAAGATATTTACTGAAGAACAACAAAATAAATACTTAGTAACAACAGTAGGAAAAATAATCTTCAATGAAATATTACCAGACACATTCCCATATATAAATGAACCAAGTAAAGAAAACATAACTAAATTTACTCCAAATAAATACTTCTTAGAACCAGGAACAGACATTAGAAAGGTTATAAATGAAATGCCTTTAGTAAGTCCATTCCCAGTTAAAACATTAAAAGACATAATTGCACAAATATTTAAATTATATAAAACAACTGAAACCTCTATCATGCTAGATAGATTAAAAGATTTAGGATTTAAATACTCAACTGTATCAGGAACAACAGTTTCAGTTGCAGATGTAGTAACAAGTTCATCAAAACCTGAAATAATTAAGGAAAGTAAGAAAACTGTTGAAAAAATTAATAAACAATATTCAAGAGGTTTAATTACAGAAGAAGAACGTTTTGAAAACGTTATCAAAGTTTGGGAAAAAGCAAAAGCAGAAGTTCAAGCGGAACTAAAAAAAGCATCAGAAGAAAACTTAACAAACCCATTATTTATCATGATGAACTCTGGTGCCCGTGGTAAAATTTCACAATTCGTTCAATTGTCTGGTATGAGAGGTCTTATGACTAAACCAGGTGGACGTGTTATTGAAATTCCAGTAATTTCATCATTTAAAGAAGGATTATCAGTATCAGAATTTTTCCTATCAACTCACAGTGCTCGTAAAGGAAGTGCCGATACAGCATTAAATACTGCATCATCTGGATACTTAACAAGACGTTTAGTAGACGTATCACAAGATGTAATTGTAAAAGAACACGATTGTGGAACAGACTTTGGTGTATTAGTAAGTCCATTTATCAATGAAAAAGATAACACAGTAATTGAAGGATTGTATGATCGTATTGTTGGAAGATTCTCTTCTAAGAAAGTATTAGATCCAGAAACAAAAGAAGTTATTGTTGATAAAGATGAAATGATTACAGAAAAAATAGCAGAAAAAATAGTAGCGGCAGGAATTGACAAAGTAGAAATAAGAAGTGTTCTAACATGTAATACCGTAAATGGTGTTTGCCAAAAATGTTATGGTAGAAATTTAGCTACTGGTAATGTAGTTGAAATTGGAGAAGCAATAGGTATTATGGCAGCTCAATCAATTGGAGAACCAGGAACACAATTAACCATGAGAACATTCCATACCGGAGGAGTTGCAGGTGGAGAAGATATCACACAAGGTTTACCACGTGTTGAAGAATTATTCGAAGCTCGTAATCCAAAAGGACAAGCTACAATTGCAACAATTGAAGGAAAAATCAAAAGTATTACAGAAGATCATGGTAAATATAGAATTGTTATTAAAAACAAACTTGAAGAAATTGAACACGTAACTAATTACGGAACAAAATTAAAAGTTCAAAAAGGTGATGAAGTTCATGCAGGTGAAAAATTAACTGAAGGAAATATCAGTCCAAAAGAATTACTTGCAGTAACAGACCCAATCACTGCAGAAGAATATATCTTAAAAGAAATTCAAAAAGCATATCGTGCACAAGGTGTTGATATCTCTGATAAACATATTGAAGTAGTAGTAAAAAGAATGATTTCTAAAATTAGAATATCTGATGGAGGAGATACAGAACTATTACTTGGAAGCCTAATAAGCATGAGAGAATTTACTGATGTAAATAAAGAAGCAATCCTTAAAGGTAAAAAACCTGCTAAAGGAAAACCAATATTACTTGGAATTACTAAAGCAGCTCTTGAAACAGAATCATTCCTATCAGCAGCATCATTCCAAGAAACAACTAGAGTTTTAACAGATGCTTCAATCAAAGGAAAAGTTGATACATTACAAGGATTAAAAGAAAATGTAATAATTGGTAAACTTATCCCAGCAGGAACAGGTGCAAAACAATATAGAGATGTATCTTATGAACTTGAAAAACAATTTCTAACAGATGAACCTCTAGAAGTTCTAGAAGATGAATTTATGGAATAGACTAGTCTATTCCTTTTCATTTGTAAAAAAAGTTGTTAATTCATAAAAACAGTAGTATAATAAACAATAAAAAAAAGGAGAAAGTTATGAAGTATACAGAATATTTAGAAAAAGTTAGAGGAAATAGACAAAAAAATGAGTTTCTTCGTTATCAAGAAGTGTTAGATGAAGCACAAATATATGAATTAGGAGTCCTATTACAAGGTTTAAAAAAAGAACAGATTGATTATAAAAAATTAAAAGAAATGATAAACTTTTTAGGATTCAAATTAGATGTAATATTAGAAAAATGTAAAACAAAAGAACAAGAAGCCTTACAAGAAGAAAAATTAACAAAAGAAGAATTGATACATAAGGATATACGTGGCCTTTTATTAACAAATGACACATATAAAAACATTATTGTATATTATGATGAGCCAATGATAAAAGTTTTAGCAAAATACTCTAATCAAGAAGCAGAAGAATACCTAGAAAATAAAAGAAAAATAGATTTAAAATACTCACCAAATTTATATATCCAAAGAAAAAGAAGTAGATAAAATCTTTTTCTTTTTATTTTAAGAAATTTTGTAATATAATTATTATATAAGAGGTGATAACTATGAATAAAAAAATAGTAGTATTTGGAGGAGGAACAGGAATATCCTATCTATTAAAAGGATTAAACTTATTTCCAGTAGATATAACTGCAGTTATATCAGTATCAGATAATGGTTCTTCAACAGGAAAACTAAGAGAAGAATTTGTTATGCCTGCTATGGGTGATATACGAAAAGTAATAACTAGTCTTTCTGATGTAGATAATAAAATAAAAGATTTGCTAGAATATAGATTTAACACATATAGTGATTTAAACGGACATCCAATAGGAAACTTACTAATGGTTGGAATGTATAACATGACAGGAAGTCTAAAAGAAAGTATAAAAGTTTTAACTAATTTTTTAAATATAAAACATAAAGTCCTGCCACTAAGTGAAGATTATTTAACTTTAATGGGAGAAACAATAGATGGATGTATTATAGCAGGAGAAGAAGAAATTACTAAAGAAAAAACAAAATATAAAAGACTGTTTTATAAAGAACAACCAAAAATAGAAAAGGAAGTTTTAAAAGCAATAAAAGAAGCAGATCTTATTATTTTTAGTATGGGCAGTTTATATACAAGTATTATACCTCATCTCATATCAGATGAAATAATAAATGCATTAGACAAAACAAACGCTAAAATACTTTATACATGTAATGCGGTAACCCAACCAGGCGAAACAGATAACTTTACTACTAGTGACCATATAAATATATTAAATGGTTATTTAAACAAAAGAAAAATAGATGCAGTTCTAGCATCTAATACAAAAATACCTGATAAAATTGTTAAAAAATATGAAACAAGTGAACAAAAAGACCTAGTTAAAATTGACAAGCAAAAATTAAAATTAATAAATTGTGAATTACTTGAAGGAGATATATTAACAATAGAAAATAACATGATAAGACACGATAGTTTAAAACTAGCTAACTTAGTATTTAATTATATAATGAGGTGAAAATATGTCCTTTGCAACTGAAATAAAAAATGAAATATGTTCCTTAAATTTTACAAAACTAGAAAATATAGCCTTCTTATCAGGATTCATGCGTAGCAATGATTTTGAAATAGATGATGAAATTAACATAATTATTGAAAACCCCAAAATAGTAAGAAAAATATATATAACATTTAAAGAGTTA
>JAZNOG010000043.1:0-13367 GCA_045580645.1 Bacilli bacterium | reverse complement strand
GATGATTTTTTAGCTTTTTTTGATAATCATAGAACAAATAAACTAATTGATAGAGAAGACTATAAAAATCTACGAGATAAAAAAAGAAAAATAATGAAAGAATATCCTAAAACACAGACATTTTTAGAAGATGAAAAAATTATAGACATGACAGATGAAGAAAAGAAAGCAGTTTTGGAGATTATTGATATTCAAGAGAAAATAAAGATAATAGAACTAAAAGAGGCGTTTAAATTAGGGGGAAAAGAAGCATATATATTTGCAGAAGAAATGGATATTATTAGTATTTAAAATAAATAGGAAGATATTAAAGAAATTTAATGTCTTCTTATGTTTTTTTATAAAAAATATGTTATAATCATTTGTAGAAATAGTAATTTATGGAGGCGATATAGTATGAAAGATAAAAGATTTAAAAAAATTTATGGTCAAGGGGCAATAGATAATATAGAAATATGGGTAGATACAGAAACAGGAGTAAATTATATGTTTAAAAGCTCTGGTTATGCTGGAGGATTAACTCCATTATTAGATGTAAATGGTAAACCTATTATTACAAGAGATATAGAAAATTAAAATACAAATTAGTCGAGTCAATAAAATAATAACGAAATCAAGAGATATTAAGCAATTAGTATCTCTTTTTTTGATAGAAAGGAGTAAAAAATAGTGAAAACAGAAGAAATTTTTAAACAAATTTATCAAGAGTTAAAAGAAAAAATAGAAAGTAAAGATAATGAAACTTTTATAAAAGAATACACAATTCCAAGTATAAATTATAGTGATAATCAAAATAAAGAAGATTTGTATTTTTCTAGTGGTATTGAAATGGAAATAGAAAGAATTTTAGAACAAATGCAACATAAATTTTTCTTTTCTAGTTATAAAGATAAATACTTTTTTAGTAATGAGCAATCAATAGTACAACAGAAAGTATTATCAGAAATTGAAAAAGAAGAAGATATACAAAGAGAAAAATTGAAAGAAAAATTTGATGAAAAAATAGATACAGAATTTAAAAAGTTTATAGAAGATTTGGAACAATGTAGCCCAAAAATAATTATAGATAGAGCCTACGAAAAAGTTTCAAAAGAAGAAATGATTTATAAATTAAAAGACAAAGATTACTCAATTTCAGAATTAAAAACATTATTAAAAACAAATGAAATTTTACAAGAATGTTATGATGAATGGTTAAAAAGTGATGGCAATTTTAGTGAAATGTTAGAGTATGCAGTAGATAATAGAATTGACTTGATATTAGAAGAATCTACAGAACAAAAAAAGTATAAAAATAAAGAAAGTAGATGATAATATGGGATATGTAGCACCAGAAATTGTTGAAGAAATTAAAAAAATGGATTTAATAACTTACTTAAAAAACTACGAGCCACAAGAATTAGTAAGAGATAGTAGAACACAATATTCAATGAGAAGTCATAGTAGTTTGAAAATGTCTAATGGATATTGGAACTATTTTAATGGAGGGATTGGTGGTAAAAATGCAGTAGATTATGTAGAAAAATTGTTAGGTTATAAATTTCCAGATTCAATAGAATATATACTAAAAAAGATGAATGGAAGAGTACCTGTATATGTACCACAACCAGAAAAAAAACATGATGTAACTTTGATTTTACCAGAGAAAAACAACAATGAAAACAGAGTAAAACAATATCTAAAATCAAGAGGAATTGATGAAGAAATAATACAAAAATGTATTGATAAAAAGCTAATTTATGAAGAAAAACATTATAATAATGTAGTATTTGTAGGTTATGATGAAGAACAAAAACCAAGATATGCAGGGTGCAGATCAACTAATGGAAGTAAATTTAAAAACGATGCAACAGGTAGCAATAAAGCATATTCTTTTAGAGTAGAAAGTGAACAAAAAACAGACAAAATATTTATATTTGAAGGAGCAATAGATTTATTATCATTTGCTTCTTTTTTTAAGTTATATGGGCAAAATTGGGAAGATAAAACAATGATTTCATTAGCTGGAGTGTATCAACCTGCAAAAATAATAGAACAAAGTAAAGTACCTGCAGCAATTCAAAAATATTTAGATAAACACCCAGAAATTAAAGAAATTGTATTATGTTTAGACAATGATGAGGCAGGAAGAAATGCAACAAGAGCATTACAAATTGTTCTTTCAGATAAGTATAAAATTACAGATAAACCACCCAAAATGTGCAAAGATTATAACGAATATTTATGCACAGTTTTAGGAATAAAACAAAAAGAAAATGATAAAAAAATAAAACAAGAAAGGAATAGATAAAATATGAAAAAATATGTATTTACAATTAAAAAAGCAACAAAATATGGAGTAGAAATAGAGGCAGAAAATAAAAATGAAGCCTTTAAAAAAATAATGAATTTAGCAACAGAAGATGATGAAAAAATTATCAATAATGCTGATATAGATAAACAAATTTATAGATTTAAACTTAAAGAAATTATAGAAGAAAAGGACGGAAAAGTAGAACGAAAAGAGTACAAAAGAGATGAAGATATAGCAAAAATAATTGAAGAACTTGACGAAGATTCGCCAAGTAATTATAGAAGACTTATCTAAAGATAAGTTGTTTTTATGTCCTAACAAGCAAGACAAATGTATATACACATTTGTTAATTATGGGGAACACCCCAATCCCCGTTATGAAAAATGAAAGGAGAAAAAAATTGAAAGATGAAACAAGAGAATATATTGTACCAATTAGAATGACTTTTACAGAAAAAGACAAGATAAAAAAACGAGCAGAAAAAACTAATAAAAATATTTCAACATTTATGAGAGATTCTGCATTACGGTTGTGAAATAAAAGAAAAGCCAGATAAAATATTTTATGATGTTACTACAAAACAAATGGGTAAATTTATGAGAACATTAAGGCAACTTGAAAGTCTACTTTATCACGAAAATTTTATAGACGAAAGAATATTAAAACAAGAAATTGAAGAATGGCAAAAATTTAGAACTGAAATAAGAGAAAAATATTTGTGAGGTCATAATGGCAACAACAAGTTTGTGGAAAGTAGAAAATAGATTAGATAAAGTCATAAAATATACAACTAACATAGATAAAACAAAAAATGAAAATTATGAAACGAATTTTTACAGAGATTTACACAACACAATAGAATATGCAAAAGCAGATTTTAAAACAGAAGAGCAAGTTTTTGTAACAGGAATAAATTGCAGTAAAGATACAGCATTTAAAGATATGATACAAACAAAAAAACATTTTGGAAAAGAAAAAGGAATTTTAGCTTATCACGGATTTCAATCATTTGCAGAGGGAGAGGTAACACCAGAACAAGCACACGAAATTGGTGTAAAACTTGCAGAAGAACTATGGGGAGATAAATATGAGGTTGTAGTATCAACTCATGTTAATACTAATCACATACATAACCATTTTGTACTTAATTCAGTATCATTTGTTGATGGTAAAAAATATGTAAATAATAGAGAACATTATGCTTTAATGAGAAGAACATCAGATGATTTGTGTAGAGAATATAATTTAAGTGTAATAGAAGAAAAGCCATGTGGCAAACATAATATAGACTATACTAAATATTATAGTTCTTATATTCATAAAACTGATTATTATACTACTACAAAAGAAGATGTAGATTTTGCAATAAAACAAGCATATTCTTATAAAAATTTTGAAACGATTTTAAAACAAATGGGATATACAGTTACGATAAGAGCAAATAAAATAAGTTTATGCAGACCACCATACAAAAGGAATATTAGAATAGAAAGAAGTTTTGGTATTGAATATAGTATAAGAAATATTGAAGAAAGAATCTTAAATAGTGAAATGATAAGAGTTCCTTTTCCAGAAGAATATAGAAAAATAAAAAGATATACAGGAAGAATATATAACAATATAAAAATAGATAGGGGCAGTCTATATAGATTATATCTTTACTATTGTTATAAGTTAAAAGTATTTCCAAAAAATAAAAACAATAGAGTAAAAATGACACCAGAGTTAAGACAAGAGATTAAAAAAATGGATGAAATTTCAGATGAAATCAAGTTCCTTTGTAGAAACAAAATTAAAACTACAGAGGAACTTTTTTCATATAAAAAACTTGTTACAGATGAACTAAATAAGCAATTAAAAACAAGAAATTCATTAAGAAGAAAAAGACAAAAAGAAAATGATCCAGAGGAAAGACAAAAACTGTGTGAAGAAATTTTAGTTTTATCAGACAAGACTAATTACTTAAAACAGGAGGTGGTATATTGTGAAAAAATTGAAGAACAAAATAAAGTGATAAAAACAAACTTAAAAGAAATGCAAGAAAACGAAAGAGAAAAAGAAAATGAAAAGATTAAAAAGAAAGGAGAAATTGAAAAATGAACTCATCAGATTCAGCAGAGGCAATAGTAAAATTAAGTTTAGAGGGAATGGAAGTAGCTTTAAAAATTGCAGGAACAGGTGCAAAAAATATTGCAATTATGCTTTATACAATTATGAAAGATAATCAACAAACAAAAGGAAAGACAAGATTAACAAACATGTTAAAAACAGGCAAACCATTAAAGATATTCACAATAAGGGCAGAAGATTTAAAGAAATTCTCACAAGAGGCAAAGAAATATGGTGTTTTATACTGTGCGTTAGCAGATAGAAAAAACTCTAAAATAGATGGAATGGTTGATATTATGGTTAGAGATGAAGATGCATCAAAAATGAATAGAATAGCTCAAAGATTTAAATTCAGAGATGTAGCATCTATTGAAAGAGATTTAGAGAAAGAAAAACAAGAGAAAAACAAACAGGAATTAGAAAAAAATCCAGAACAACAGAAAAGTGAAGATGAACAGTTTATAGAAGAGATAATGCCTGTATCAAAAGAAGAAATAAAACAAGAAATTCCCAGTAATGATACAAAAGAAACGGAGGAAAAGAATCTGTCAGAGATTTCCTCAAATATCAAATTAGGAGACAAAGTGGAGAATACTAATGAAGAAAAGAAATCAGTTAAAGTTGAATTAAAAGAAATAGAACAAGAAATAAAAGAAAAAGAAAAAATAAAAGAGCAGCAAGAAGTAATTGTAGAAACTCCAAAAGAGAAAAAGAAAGAGCCAAAGCACTTAAAGGAAGATAATAAAACTAAAAAAGGCAAACGATATAAAGAGCCTAAACATCTTGTTACTACAAAAAAGAAAAAATCTAAAAAAAGAGAAAGGAGCAAATAAAAGTGGATGAAATAAATGAAATTTTAGGAACTACAGCTAAAACAAATAATTATTCTACCAATAGGAACTATAATAATTATCAAAAAAAGAATAGTTGGAAAGAAAAACAAGCACAAGATAGACAAGAAATTTATGACACAATGGATAGAATGGCACTAATTGTTAGTAATGATAGCGAAAAATTCAAACAATATCTTGATGTGCAAAGTAATTTTACTAAATATTCTGTTGGAAATTGTTTAGTAATATTGGAAAAAGCACCCAATAGTACACAAATTAAAGATAAAGCATCATGGGCAGAAAAAGATATAAGTCTAGTTCCAAACCCTAAAGCAATAAAAATATTAGAGCCTAGTAAATCAGAAAAAAGTAACAGAATATTCTATAATCCTAAAGAAGTATATGATATATCACAAACAAATGCACCAAAGCAAGAAAAAATAACAAATTATAAAGATGAAGATTTATTACGAGCTTTTTTAAATCATTGTGATGTACTAAGAAAAGCTGTAGAAAAACTTGCTAATGGCACAATAGGGTCAGAGTACAATAGAGATGAAAATGTTTTATATGTATGTAAAAGAATGGATAGGGAGTTGTTATTTCAAACTTTATCACAAGAATTAGCAAATATAGAAATGCGAGATGAAGAACAAAGCAATATTAAAAGTTTTAAAAGTTATTGTATTTCATATATGATATGTAAAAAATATGGAATTGATGTGTCAAACTATAATTTTGAAAATTTACCAGAAGAAATTTCAAATCAAAAAGATCCAAAAGATATTAGAGCAGAAATAGATAAAATAAGAGTAAACTTTGAAAAACTGGACTCTAAAATTGCAGATTATTTTGAAATGAATAGTAAGGAAAAGAAAAAATCAGTTCCAGAAAGGTAGGCAAAAATGAGTGAAGAAAAAAGAGTTTTAGAACTTGACCAATATGAACATAGAGCAGTAGTTAATATCATAAATGAAAAAAGAACAAATATGATAAATGAAAATGAAGATAATGATTTTGTTAGTGAAATATTGGAAAAGATTATAAATGCCCCAACAAAAAAGAAATCACTATTTAAAAAGGATAATAGAGATGAAAGATAAATCTAATATAGTGTTAATATGTTTTGGAGCAATAATTGTAATATGGTTTGCGTTATTGGTAGCTCCTTGCGTAAGTGGAGGATTATTAGAAATAATTGAAAAATTACCACAGAAAATGAATACACCATTTAATATTGAAATTTGTGAGAATAGCTTAAAAACTATTCTTATTTTTTTAGTAGCTTATATTTTAGGTATTGGTGTATATGTGTCTACAAGAAAAAATTATAGGAGAGGAGAAGAATATGGGTCTGCTATATGGGGTGTAGCAAATCAAGTTAATAAAAAATATATGCAAAAGCCTATAAATCAAAACAAAATATTAACACAAAATGTAAAAATTGGACTAAAAGCACAAAAACACAGAAGAAATCTAAATACATTAGTTTGTGGTGGAAGTCGGAGCAGGAAAAACAAGATTTTTTGTAAAACCAAATGTTATGCAATGTAATTGCTCATTTGTAATATTAGACCCTAAACGGAGAAATTTTAAGAGATACAGGAAAACTATTAGAAAAAGAGGGATATAAAATTAAAGTTTTAGATTTAGTTAGACCCAAATTAAGTCATTGCTATAATCCCTTTAAATACATACAAGATGATAATGATGTACAAAAATTAGTTTCAAATGTATTTAAAAGTACAACCCCAAAAGGCAGTTCATCTTCAGATCCATTTTGGGATATTGCTGCACAAATGCTTTTATCTGCATTGATATTTTATCTAAAATATGAAGCTCCAGAAGATGAGCAAAACTTTCCAATGGTATCTGAAATGTTAAGGGCAGGAAAGCCAAAAGAAGATGATGAAGATTATGAAAGTCCACTTGATATTTTATTTAAAAGGTTAGAGTTTAGAAATCCAAATCATATAGCAGTAAAGTATTATAAAGATTATCATAGTGGAGCAGGGAGAACATTAAAATCAATACAAGTAACTTTATCATCAAAATTAGAAAAGTTTAACATTGATGAAATTGCAGGACTAACAATTACAGATGAAATGGAATTAGACAGATTAGGAGAAGAAAAAATAGCAGTATTTGCAGTAATTCCAGATAGTAATACTTCTTATAATTTTTTAGTTAGCATACTTTATACACAGATATTTCAAAATGCTTTTTATAGAGCAGATAATAAATATAAAGGAGCATTACCAATACCTGTCCATTTTTTGATGGACGAGTTCGCAAATGTAGCATTGCCAGATGATTTTGACAAGATTTTAAGTGTTATGCGTTCAAGAAATGTATCAGTTTCAATAATTTTACAAAACTTATCACAATTAAAAGCACTATTTGAAAAACAATGGGAATCAATAGTACGGAAATTGTGATGAGTTTTTATATTTACGGTGGAAATGAGCAATCAACACATAAATATGTGGCAGAGTTGCTTGGAAAAGAAACAATAGATACTAATACCTATGGAAAATCAACAGGACATAGTGGTAGTTATTCAACAAACTATCAAGCTACAGGTAGAGAATTATTAACTGCAGATGAAGTTAGAATGTTAGATAATCAAAAAGCAATATTACTAATAAGAGGAGAAAAGCCTGTTATTGACTATAAATTCGATATTATGAAACATCCAAATGTTAAATTTACTGCAGATGGAGAGGAAGAATTTTATGAACATGGAGCTACAGACAAAGCTACTGCATCAATTGCATTGTTAGATATTACAGAATTAAAAGAAAGTAACATTACAAAAGAAATGAAAGAAGTTCAAGAAATAAGTTATGAACTTTTATCAGAAGAAGATATAGAAAATTATATTTTAATGGAGGAATATGAAAATGAAAGAAAACAAAAAAACAATAATTAAAAAAATTATGATAAAAACACTAAAAAGATTAACTTTAATAATATTTATGGTAGTTGCATTATTTGTAGCAAAAGCATCACAAGTATTTGCAGCAACAAGTGAGCCATTAACTGTTATAGAAAATCTATCAACATTTATTTTTTCAATAATAAGAGCAATAGGAATGATATTACTTGGTTGGGGTATTGTTCAAGTAGGACTAGCACTAAAAAGCCATGATGCAAGTCAAAGAGCAAATGGATTTTTAACAGTTGCTGGAGGAATAATTATAACATTTGCAAAAGAAATATTAGACCTTATTACAGGTGGATAAAAACGAAAGAATATTGGGCAAGTTCAAAAGTTGGACTTGCCTAAATTTATATAAGGAGGCGAGATAACATGTCAGATAATTGGATTGTAGGTAATCTACAAAACGCATTGGATACTTGGAATGGAAAATTAAGCGAGATATGGACACTAATTACTCAAACTCCAGAAACATTTAAAGGAGGAACTATTTGGAATGTAATTGTTAATATAAATGGTGCAGTACAAGCAATAGGTTTAGCATTGCTTGTAGTTTTCTTTTTAGTAGGTGTTGTTAAAACTTGTGGTAGTTTTGCAGAAGTAAAAAAGCCAGAACAAGTTTTAAAACTATTTGTAAGATTTGCATTAGCAAAAGCAGTAATAACCTATGGACTAGAGCTAATGTTAGCAATTTTTAAAATAGTACAAGGAGTAGTTCAAACAATAATGCAAACGGCAGGTCTAGGAAATGCAACACAAACAACTTTACCACAAGAAATGATAACAGCAATAGAAAGTTGTGGATTTTTCGAGAGCATTCCATTATGGGCAGTTACACTAATAGGAGGACTGTTTATAACAGTATTGTCTTTTGTTATGATTTTAACTGTATATGGAAGATTTTTTAAACTGTACTTATATACTGCTATTGCACCAATTCCACTTTCAACATTTGCAGGAGAGCCAACACAACAGGTTGGAAAAAGTTTTATAAAAGGATATTGTGCAGTTTGTTTGGAGGGAGCAATTATAATTCTTGCTTGTATAATATTTTCTTTGTTTGCAAGTTCTCCACCAAGTGTAGATACATCAGCACAAGCAGTTAATCAAGTATGGAGCTATATAGGAGAATTGGTATTTAATATGCTTGTTTTAGTAGGAACAGTAAAAATGTCAGATAGAGTAGTTAGAGAGATGATGGGACTATGAAAGGAGTAAAAATATGGATATGAAATATAAATCTAAAAGAACTAGAGAGTTTGAAAATGGAATGTTTGTTATGGATGTGGGGTATCGTAGAAAACAACCTGTTGCTTTAGTAGAAAGAACATTTAGTGATGGCAACAAAGAATATATTATTGCATTTGGTTATAAAGTAAAAGATAACAAATTAGAGTGGGATTATGGCTATTACTACGATACTAATATAACAAAAGCTAAAAATGATTTTAAAAAGGTTTTAGCTGGAGGCAATTTAGCAGATACATTTAATAAGAAAAATAAATCAAGAGAGAGGTAATAGATATGGAAAAACAAGATTTGACATTTCATTTTAAAGATAAAGATTATAAATTATTAGTCGGAGAATCAGAAAGTGGTAGCATAAAATTAACTATGAAAGATTTGCAAACAGAAGAACTTGATGAAGTAACAATAGATGGATTAAGAGGAGATACACCAGACAAAGTGGTAGTAAAAGATGATAAAGAATTGATAGAAAGTTTTTTAAAAGCAAAAATTTTTGATTATTGTAATGGAATATTTGCAAAAATAGATGTAAATGAATTATATAAATACGATCAAAAAGGTGTAAAAACATTTGTAAACAAATATGCAAAAAAAATAACATATAGAAAAGACAAAGGAAATTCAAAGGAAGAAATAAAGCACGATATAAGAAAAGATGCTAGAGAAATTTTAAATTCTAAAGAAGTACGAAAAGAGTTTGGAAGAGATGAATTTGGATTTATCTATTCTGTATTAGATAAAGATAATATTAAAGACTCTTATGCAGTTTTTGGAGAAATGGAGGGAGATTATCTAATTCTTGTTCAACCATATAGAAAAGGTTTGAATAATCAATTAGAAGTTGTACCTGAATACGCTTATAGTAATAATGAGGGGCTTTTTTATTCTCTAAATAAGAATTGCCAAATAATACAAATTGCAAGTGATTCACATGAATGGATTATGGAAGAATTACAAGATATTTATCCAGATTTTGAATATAAAAATGGAGTTCAAAAATATTTACAATATTGTGTTAATAAAAGAATAGATAAAGAGGACTTTCTTGATAGATTTCCAGATATAGCTAAAATGTTAAAACAAGAAAGAATAAAATTAAAAGAAAGGTCGAGATAAGTATGGAAATTAAAATTAACAAAGAAATAAGAGATTACAAAGAAAATGTATTTTTTGGACTGTCAATGAGGCAGTTCATTTTTTCTGCTCTAGCGTGTGGTGTAGCCGTATTGTTATATTTCTTACTACGAAATCATCTGGGATTAGAAACATTATCTTGGGTGTGCATTTTAGGTGCAATGCCTTTTGGCATATTAGGATTTGTGAAATATAACGGAATGAATGCAGAAGAATTTTTTATAGCTTGGTTTAAGTCAGAGATATTGATGCCTAAAGTATTACTTTTCAAACCAGAAAATATTTATGATGAAATGTTAAAAGAAGAATTTAAAAGAATAGAAAAGGAGGGAATGAAGAATGAAGTTCCTAGAGTTCATAAAAAGAGAAAAAGAAAAGATAAAAGTGCCTAGAAGTGTGCAACAAGCTATTCCAATAAAAACAATTTATGAAGATGGAATATTTAAAGTAGGACACCATAAATATTCAAAAACATTTAGTTTTACAGATATAAATTATGCAGTTGCAGGACAAGAAGAACAAGAAACAATGTTTTTAGGGTATGGCAATATATTAAATTTATTAGATTGTGGTGCGAATTCTAAAATAACAATTATAAATAGAAAACTTAATAAAATAGATTTTGATAATAAAATAAAATTAAAATTAGAAGATGACCACTTAACTAAATATAGAAAAGAATTAAATGAGATACTAGCAAGTAATTCAATAGATTCAAATGGAATTATACAAGAAAAAATGCTAACAGTTACAGTAAATAAAAAGAACATTGATGAATCAAGAAATTATTTTGCAAGAACAGGTGTAGAACTTGCAAACAGTTTTGCAAGATTAAATTCTAAATTAACAGAAGTTGATACTAATGAAAGATTAAGAAGTTTTTATGATTTTTATAGAGTAGGAGAAGAAGATTTATATAGTTTTGATATAAAAGAATTTATGAAAAAAGGTCATAGTTTTAAAGATTATATTTGTCCAGATACTTTTGAATTTAAAACAGATTATTTCAAAATCGGAGACCGATATGGCAGAGTATTATACTTAAAAGAATATGCAACATTTATTAGAGATAATATTATATCAGAATTAACCGAACTAAATAAAAACATGATGTTAAGTATAGATTTAAAACCAGTACCAATGCAAGAGGCAATAAAGATGGCAGAGAATATTAGAATGGGAGTTGAAACAAATATAACATATTGGCAACGCAGACAAAATGAAAATAATAACTTTTCTGCAATAATTCCTTATGAATTACAAAGACAAAGAGAAGAAAGCAAAGAATTTTTAGATGATTTAATAACACGAGATCAAAGAATGTTTTTAGCAACCATAACAATAGTACATACAGCAGATAGTAAAGAGGAACTAGATAGTGATACAGAAAGTTTATTAGCGACTGCAGGTAAACATTTATGCCAATTAGCAAAATTAAGATACCAACAATTAGAGGGGTTAAATACAGTTATGCCAAGTGGAGTAAGAAGAATAAAGGCAAAAAGAACATTAACAACAGAAAGTTTATCAGTATTTATGCCTTTTAAAGTTCAAGAAATACAAGATACACAAGGTATATATTACGGAAAAAATATTATTTCTAAAAATATGATTTTAATAGACAGAAAGACATTGCAAAATGGAAATTCATTTATTTTAGGAGTAAGTGGAAGTGGAAAAAGTTTTACTGCTAAACAAGAAATAACCTCAATAGCATTAAGAGATAAAAATGCTGATATAATTGTCCTAGATCCTGAAGCTGAATACAAACCACTTATACAAGCGTTAGGAGGAGAAGTAATAAAAATATCTTCTACAAGCAACAATCACATAAACGCATTAGACTTAAATAAAAATTATGGAGATAAAGATAGAGATGCAATAACTTCAAAAGCAGAATTTATATTGTCTTTGTGTGAGCAGATAATGGACAATAGTAAAATGGTAATACAACAAAAAACTATTATAGATAGATGCACACGATTAGTATATAGATATTATAAACAGGGAAATTATCAAGGAACACCACCAACATTGGAGGATTTTAGAAAAGTATTACTAGAGCAACCAGAACCAGAGGCAAAAGAAATAGCACTAGCAATAGAATTATTTTCAAAAGGTAGTTTAAATACATTTTCAAAGCAAACAAATGTAAAAGTTCATAATAGAATAGTTTGCTATGATATTATTGATTTAACAGACCAATTAAAACCGATAGGAATGTTAGTAATATTAGATAATATTTTCAATAGAATTACAAGAAACAGACAAAAAGGAAAAAATACATACATTTTTATAGATGAAATTTATTTATTATTTCAACATGAATATACGGCAAGATTTATAAATAACTTATGGAAAAGAATAAGAAAATATGGAGGGTGTGCCACAGGCATTACTCAAAATATATCTGAAATGTTGAAAAATAAAGATGGCAATTCTATGATAGCTAATAGTGAACTTATTATAATGTTAAATCAAGCAGCAACAGATAGAGATGAATTAGCACATATATTAAATATATCAGAGCCAGAAATGAAACATGTAACAAATTCAAGAGAAGGAGAAGGATTGATACGAGTTAGAAGTTCATTGATACCATTTAGAAATAAGTTCCCTAAAAATACAGAACTTTATAAGTTAATGACAACAAAGTTAAAGGAAGTTGTAAATGAGGTACAAGATAATGAAGAAAATAATATATAGAATAATTATGGTACTACTAATAGGCATTATGCTTATTAGTAGTTATTTTATTTATAAAAACAGAAAAGAAGATAAGATACAAGAAAATATATATGAAGAAAT
>JAZNOG010000042.1:0-6703 GCA_045580645.1 Bacilli bacterium | reverse complement strand
TTTCTTTCCCATTTTATTTTTACTTTTATATAAATCAAAAAGATAAGAAAGATTTCTTTCAAGTGATGTTACATCTTTATAATTATTCATCTCAATATTTACTATCTCATTATTTACTTCACATACTAGATCTACTGTTTTTCCTTTTTCATAGTAGTTTTCCTTATCTAATTTTTCTTTTGTAAAGCTTATACTGTTTAATACTTTTTTATAATCAGTGTTAAGAGCAAGTGATATTAAGTATGCTGCATATTTTTTTCTTTTTTCATTATTTAGCATTACATAAAACATTACATCAGAAACGATTGGTATTTTATACCCATCATAATGGTTTTCTAACGTATAAGCATTTTCTTTATCAATATTTTCTTTAAATAATATATCTTGTTTTTTATCCATCAAAACACCTCCAAGAGCAATATAAACTATTATAAAGTCTTATGCAAATGACTATTTTTAAGATTTGATACATAAAAAAGAAACAAATATTAAATTTAAACCCCTATATATGTGGTTAGCTTAATAATTTGCTTCTTATTTTTAATTGAAATTTTAAAAACATATAAATTTAAATTTCTTTAATTTTTTATTCCAAATATTCTTGTTCTTTATTTTCTATTTCAACTTTACTAATACTATCAAATCTTTTAGTAATTTTTTCAGTAGTTGTATGTATATCATTAACATCACGACTAACAGTTTCGATACTTCTAGATAATTTATCCCATCTATCTCTATATCTATTAAATTCTATTCCAAGTTTATTTAATTCTTCATGAATAATTGAAGTATATTTATCCCTTTCTATGTTTTTAATAACCATTTGAACAACTGTTAAAGTTGAAATTAAAGTAGTTGGTGAAGTTATCCAAACCTTTTTTCTATACGCATAATCTACAATATCTTGGTGATATGCATTTATTTCTGCAAAAATGGCTTCCGCTGGTAAAAACATAATCGCCTGATCACTAGTTTCACCATTAATAATATATTTGCTTGCTATTGCATCAATATGTTTTTTTACATCAATCTTAAACTGCTTTTCAAATCTTTCCCTGTCAAGTTTAGATATATTTTTATCAACCATTAAACGATAATGTTCTAATGGAAATTTAGAATCTATAGCAATAGTCCCAAGTGGAGACGGTGCAAATAAAATTGAATCTGCAATAAACCCATTTGATAGTTTATATTGAAGTTTATATATATTATCATTATTTTCTCCAAATACACTAGATAAAATATGTTTTAAATTTACTTCTCCAAAAATACCACGAGATTTTTTATCTGTAAGTATTCCTTGAAGAGAAATAATATCATTAGACAAATTATCTATTTTCTTTTGGGCTTCATCTATCTTAGTTAATCTTTCAAGAAGTGATGTAAAAGTTTTATTTGTTTTATCAAAACTTTGCTCTAATTTTTCATTTAATTTTTCATTCATAAGAAGAAGTCTTCTTTCTTGCTTTTCATTTAATTCATTAAAATCTTTATATAAAGATTCTTTTAAACTACCAATATCTTTAGTAATAGAAAGCTCTAAATTACTCATTTTTTCTACTATTTTTGTATCATTTTTCTTAAATAAAGAAATTGTTACTAAAATTATTAAAATCACTAATAAACCAATTACTACATACTCCATAAATTTACTCCTCTACTTTAAATATTTTTTCTACAATTTTACTTATTACATAAGAAACTAAAATAACTAATATTACTTTTATTATCATTTTAGGATTAGAAAGCATTTCAACAAAACTATCACCAATATAAGCCCACACATAAACCGCAGCAAGTTTTCCTATTAATATTGAAAAGAAATATTTTGTTGCTTTTATATTAGAAAGACCTGCCGCTATGTTTATAACAAAAGCTGGTGTCCAAGGCATAGCTAAAATAACTACTAAAGCATTAAAATCGACTGTGGATATTTTTTTCATAAGTTTTTCTACTTTTTCTTTTGTTTTTCCTCTAAATAATTTATAAAATAAATTTCTAAAAACATATCTAAATAAAATAAATGATAACATACAACCTAAAATAGTAGCAAAATAACTAACTATATACCCTATTAACATTCCGTTAATTGCAACATTTATTGCAACAAAAAGAGTAACAGGAAGAATTGGAATAATTGATTCTATCACTATCAAAAAGAAACAACCTATTGTTCCAAGATTTTGCATATATATTACTAATATATTTAATATATCTAATATTTCATTCATAACTATCTCCTATTACTATTTTACCAAATTTTAAACAATTTTAAAATATTTTTTATATTTTACTTATATAATCGTTATATCCTCCCAAAACATTTACAACATTATATCCCAAAGAAGTAAGTTTAGAACAAACCCTAGAACTTTGCATCCCCTGAGTGCAATATATATAATAAGTTTCATCTTTTTTTAAATAATTTTCGGGATTAAATATCAAAAAATTTATAGGAATATTTTTTGAACTAGGAATATTTCCTAATCTATATAGATAATTATCTCTTATATCGATTATATTTACTTTTCCTATTAAACTTTTTAATTCACTAGCTCCAACACTTTTATACATATAAAACCCTCCTAGAGTATTATATGTTTTAAAAATCAAAAGTTTATAAAGCATTACTTAACACAAAAAAAAGCAATTACTTGCTTATTCTTCATCATTTTTAACTATTTTTTTACCTTTATATTCTCCGCATTCTTTACATACACGATGAGATTTTATAATAGCACCACAATTAGGACATTTTGTTGTTGCTTTAGCACTTAATGCAACATTAGCTCTACGCATTCTTCCTCTTGTTTTTGAAACTTTTCTTGCTGGAACTGCCATGTATATCACTCCTTTTTCATCATTATTTGACTAAATGTCATTGCTTTATAAATTATACAATAAAAAAAGCAAAAAAACAACTAATTTTTACACTTTTTACTTAATTTGTTTTAAAAAATCCTTTGATTTTAAGTATAAACCAGTCCATTTTTCATAATAACCAGATAAAAATTTATCTATTTCTAGTTTATTTTTATCTAAAATATTTAACTCTTTTATTTTATTTATATCTACAAAATCAAACATTCTAAGTAATTTTACTGTTTTTTCATCAACAATATACTGATTATTATAACAATTATTACAAATATAACCACCAAAGTCACTATTTATTGTAACAATATCCTTATCACTACCACATATAGCGCATTTATCAAGTATTGGTTTAACACCTAAAAAATTTAAATACTTAAGTTCTGCAATATTAGTTATAATCATAGGATCAAAACCATTATTTATTTTAATAAGTGATGCTTCAAGTATATCAAAAACTTGGTTTCCTTCACTTTCTTTATACACTTGATCACTTAAATTTAAAAGATAAAAAGCATATCCTATTTTCGTTAAATCCTTTTTAATGTTAGTAAATTCATCTATTAAATCAGCATTAATCAAAGTAGATAAACCATCTTCTTTATAATATATATTAAAATATCCATATGAAAGTTTTGAACTTACTACTCGTAAAGGACTCTTTAAATTTCTACATCCTTTAGATAAAACTCCTATTTTTCCATATTCGTTAGTTAAAACGTGAAGGACTTTGCTTGATTCTGAATAGTTAGTATCATTAATTACTACTCCTTTTACTTTCTCTATTTTCATCATCATGCTCCAATTCTTTTAATAAAATATAATACCTTAAATCCCCTGTTGTTTTAAATAATTCCCATAAACATTTATCCATTATTATCACCAATAATATAATGGTAAATTTTTAATTTTCTAATTCATTTATTCCCAAATCATTAAAAATATTTTCTTTGTTGCGCCAGTCTTTAATAGTTTTAACAAATAATTCTAAGTAAACTTTTTTTCCTAAAAATTCTTCTATATCAATTCTAGAAAGACGCCCAATTTCTTTTAACATAGAACCATTCTTACCTATGATAATACCTTTTAAATTATCTCTATCAACTACAATTAAAGCATTTATTGTAACAACATCTTTTTTAAAATTAATATCCTCTAAAACACAAGTTACAGAATGAGGAACTTCTTCTTTTGTTAAATGAAGAACTTTTTCCCTAATTATTTCACTAATCATAAATCTTTCTGTAACATTAGTAATAATGTCATCATCAAAATATTTGATATCATCTTTTAAATATTTCTTTATAACTTTTATAAGTTCTTTTATATTATCACCATTTAATGATGAAATAGGGACTATTTCAAGAAAATTATATAAGTCTTTTACTTCTACAATTTTTTCAATTAACTGTTCTTTCTTTATTTTATCTATTTTATTTAAAACTAAAATCACATCTTTTTCTTCTTCTTTTAAACGATTTAAAATCTTTAAATCATTTTTTCCAAATCCACTTGATATATCTACTAAAAATAAAACCAAATCATTTTCAAAAGATGAATATGCTTTTTTATTTAAATTATCTCCTAATTTATTAATTGATTTACTTATTCCTGGAGTATCAATAAAAACTATTTGAGTATCTTCTTCATTATATACACCATAAATAATATTACGAGTTGTTCCTACTTTATCTGATATGATTGATATTTTTTTATTTAATATTTTATTTAATAAAGTAGATTTTCCTACATTAGGGCGCCCCACAATACTTACAAATCCACTTTTCATTTCAAATTATCTCCATCAAAAGAAAAAGGGCACAACTCCAAAGCATTTACTTTATTAAATGTTCCATCAAATTTATAAACAAAAATATCACAAGAAGAACAAAATTCTACTAAAGCTTGTCTACATATAAAACAAGGATAACTATATTTATCAGTTTTATTCATAATATGAAGTTCCTTAAAATCATCCTTTTTATATCCACTTGCAATTGCAGAATAAATTGCATTTCTCTCAGCGCATATTCCAGAAGAAGGTGATGCTGTTTCAACATTTACTCCAAAAAAACGTTTTCCATCTTTACATACCAAAATACACGCTACTGGATAATTAAAATATGGAGAATATGCATTATTTAATAAATTTCTTAATTCCTCTATCATAAAATACCTCTTACAAATTCAATTATTCTAGGTAAATATATCATAAGACCAATAATAAGTCCTAAAATAGAAGCAAGTCCAACAGCTCCACTTGCACAGTCCTTTGCAACCTTTGCTTTTTCATTATGTTGTCCTACTAAATCAACAGTGGCTTCAATAGCAGTATTTACCATTTCAAGTGCCATAATTATAATAATTAAAAGAATAACTATTAAACGTTCTGTATAAGTAATATTAAATACTAATCCTAAAATAAGAGCAATTATACCCATGACAAGCATTACTATAATATTTTGTTCATGATAAAAGGCATATCTTAATCCTTCATAACAATATTTAAAAGAATATAAAAATCTTTTAAAACTTTTTTTATTTTTCACTAACATTTCTTTATCTTTTTCCATCTAAAATCAACTCCTGCTTTCCAAACATTATTTCTTCATCTTCTTTTTTCATATGATCATACCCTAGTAAATGTAAAAATCCATGAACCGCTAAAAAGCATATTTCTCTATTTAAAGAGTGCCCATACTCTTTAGCCTGACTTCTTGCTTTATCAATTGATATATATATATCCCCAAGCATTCTTTTTTTAGAAAAATTTTCATCTTTTTCATCTTCCAAAGCAAAACTTATTACGTCTGTTTCTTTATCGATATTTCGATAATCTCTATTTAAAGAATGAATATAATCATTATTTACTATAATAACATTAAAATAAATATTTTTTACTTCTTCCACCTTTATTGCGTGTTTCAATACCCCTCTTATAAATTTTTCTTCTTTTTTTAAATTTTCATCTGTTAAATTATGAATTTCAAATTTCTTTAAGGAATTAAAAACCATATAAAACCTCCAACTAAAATTATTGCTACTATATTATAAACTATATCTTTTTTCAAAATATTAGGTAGTCTACTTTCTATTTTTCTAAATAATTTATACAACAAATAACCAAGAAGTGCACCACATACATTTAAAATAACATCATCAACGTCAAATACTCTTCCTATTTTAAGTTGTATTATTTCAATAGATAAAGATGTAACAAGAGATAATATAAATATCAAATAACCTTTATTTATTTTAGTGTAATGACTAGTAAAAATTCCATAAGGTAAAAATAGTAACAAATTACCTAAAATATTTCTATAAAAAAGCGAGCTTCCTATATCATATCTAAATATTTCCTTAAAAGGAATAAAATTAGCAGTAGACCAGCTTACATCTTGATATGTTACTGCGTGAAACAAACACAAAATATAAATTATAAAAAATAATGTAAATAATTCTTTATATAAAACTAATTTACTTTTATTAATTAATAAATAACTTATTCTTAAAGTTGCCGCAACGATAATAGACATTAAAATCATTGGATAAGAATAACTCAAAATTAGTAATGCTTGTTCTTTCATTTCTACAATCATATCATTCCTCAATTTCTTCTTTTATTTCTCTAAGTTCTTCCTCTTTTGCAATATTTTCATAAACCTTAAAAAATACTTCTATATATATATTACCATTTTCTTTATAATTTTTCAAAGTTTTTTGCATTATTATATATTCATCTTTCTCTAAATTTTTATTTATTTCCTTATATGCATATTCCTCTAATTCTTTAATAAGTTTTTCATCACTATAAGTTTTAATTTTTTCT